>DASWYM010000447.1:0-15339 GCA_036404975.1 Chitinophagaceae bacterium | reverse complement strand
AAGGTGTTTGCCGATGAGAGTGCCCTGTACCGTGCAGCTCAATGGATCGCTGACAAGGAACACGAACTTCTGGAGAGCGGCCAGCCTTTTAACGAGGCACTGCTCGGTGCTGCCGAGGAATTTGCTATTGAATGCGCTATCCTTAAAGTGCATGGCAGCGAGGTGCTGGACTTTGTAGTGGATGAAGGTGTGCAGATCCATGGAGGAAACGGGTTCAGTGCCGAGTACAATATCTCGCGGGCCTACCGGGATAGTCGCATCAACAGGATCTTTGAAGGCACCAACGAGATTAACCGCCTGCTCACGGTGGAGATGACCCTTAAGCGTGCCATGCAGGGACGCCTGAACCTGATGGGGTCGGCTATGAAGGTTCAACAGGAACTTATGAGCATTCCGGACTTCGGCGATGGCGAGGACACTCCATTTGCCGAGGAACGGAAGCTGGTCGCCAACTTCAAGAAAGCCGTATTGCTTACTTCCGGTGCCGCAGCGCAGAAGCTGATGATGAAGCTGGAACACGAACAGGAAGTGCTGATGAATATTGCCGATATGGCCATTGAAACCTTTGTGGCCGAGAGCCTGCTGATGCGCGTCATGAAGCTTGCCAACAGTGACCGGAGTGCGCTGTACCAGGATATCCTTAAATGCTACCTGTATGATGCTGCCGACAATATTAATAAATGGGGCAAGGATGCCATCAATGCCTTTGCTGAAGGCGACGAGCAACGCATGATCCTAATGGGTATTAAGCGCTTTACCAAGGCGCAGCCCTTCAACTCTAAAGAAGCCAGAAGACGGATCGCCGATGAGCTGATCAGCCAGCAGCAGTATTTCCTTTAGTGGTTAAAGAAGAGGGCCAGCTCTTTGCGGGTCACCTGCACTTCTTTGATCTGCTTACTTCGGTTGTAAACCCACAACAACCCGATGCTCATCAGGATGGAGGATACAATGGAAACGATGTAATAAATAATAAAGACATCAGCTACGGCTGATGTTTTTTGTACATAATAAATAAAATAGATCATCGCGTAGCAGCCGTAGGCAAACAGGATAGAGGTTACCATCAGGGTCCTGCCCATAGCTTTGTTCTTTTCTATGGTCAGCTTTACGTACTGGCTAAACAGGTACATCGCGTAGAGCATCATCAGCACAATGCCGGGACCGGTGATATAGATAGCCGTGATCATGTTAAAGCCCATGATCAGGGAGATCACCAGTTCGTACAGAACAAAGACCGCCATCGTTACATAGAGGATTTTCCGCTTTCCTTTGTTGGTCGAGAAAAACAAAAAGATAGTCAGCATCATGGGGATGTCCAGGTAGTTATTAATGGCACCTACCGTGTTGATCGTGTCCAGGGAAACTGGGAAGACGCCTTCTACCATCAGGTTGTAAACAGCTGCGGTCAGGTAATAAAAAAGGAGCGTCAGCAAGCTCTTATTTCCGTAGAGCCGGCAAGTGAGAATAATGGCTACCGGCAGCAACAGGGCGCAAGCCGATACGATACCAATAAGGGTTACCGGATTCATAGTTATTTTGGTTTTTACAGGATTTGGATCAGAGCCTTGCGGCTTCAGAACGTTAAAGTACAATGGGTTTTATTAATTACATAGCACTCCACATAAAATTGGGTATTACTCCCGCGGGGCTATCGTAGTATTACGGCAATACTGCCTGCATTTGTACTAACTTTCGCATATGAAGTACCTTTTCCTGCTCGTATCCATGATGGTGATCCACTACACTTCTTCAGCACAAAATGTTCTTATCGGCCGCACCAGGGGGCTTCTTCCTTACCTGGAATATGGACGGGGCGACGACCGCCTGGGGGGCGCTAAGATGACCTACCTCGATTCTAATATACTGCTGCAGGTAGTGGACAGTACAAAGGATGACTACAAGGTAAAACTCTCGGCGCAGCACACTGCTTTTCTGCCGAGGCGGAACTTCTCGGTGGATACAACTGCGCGCCTGCAGCCCTATTATCTTACCGGCAGCTGGCGGGTGTATGGTGACGACCGCTACGATTATGTGACCATCGGCCTGCCCGAAAAGCTGCCCTACCGCAGCCGCCAGGACATTTGTCCTGCCCGCATCGTGGTAGACATCTTTGGGGCTGTTAGTAATACCAACTGGATCACCCAACTGCAGACCGTAAAAGAGATCAGCAACGTGTGGTACGAGCAGGTGGAGGACGATGTGTTCCGCGTATTTATAGAGCTGCGGCACCAGCAGCACTGGGGATACTCTATCTTTTACCGGAACAACCTGCTGAACATTCGCGTCAAGCGCCAGCCTTCCCTCAGTATGCGTAAGCTGCGTGTGGCTATCGATGCCGGGCATGGCGGCAGCAGTACCGGGGCCACAGGACTCAACACAAAAATCCAGGAGAAGGATTACACGCTAAAGATCGCTAAACAACTGGAGCACTATTTCAAACGCAAGGGCGTGGAAGTGTTCATGACCCGCACTGAAGATGTGGACGTAGGCATGACCGAGCGTTTGCTGATGTTGCAGGAGCAGGATCCTGACCTGATGCTAAGCATCCACCTGAATTCCTCGGGCAACAAAAGCGTCAAAGGTGTTAGTACCTATTACCGCCATATCGGCTTCCGTCCCCTGTCGCAATACCTGTTAGACCGGATGCGCGAATTGGAGTTAAATAACTTCGGCAATATTGGCGCGTTCAACTTTTCACTCAGCGGGCCGACCGAATACCCCAATTGCCTGGTGGAAGTCGCTTTCCTTAGCAACGCCGATGACGAGCAGCGGGTATTGAAAGAATCCTTCCACAAGGCCGTAGCCAAGAAGATCTATAAAGGCACCCGCGACTGGATCCGTTCCTTATAAATCGGCATGCCGCGACTGCACCGGCTCGCCAAAGAAAGTCGTGGCCTTTGAATCAAAGTCGGTGGTGGAGTCGGTAGTATAGAACAAGCGCTCACCGCCCCTGGATAGGGCCGTTTCGATCTCCGGGTGCCGCTCCAGGTAATCCTTCAGGCTATGGGCTACAATGTCAGCCTGCGACAACAGCTGCACATGCCCCGGCAGGTACTTCCGGATCTTGTCCTTTAGCAGCGGGTAGTGTGTGCAGGCCAGCAGGAGCACGTCCACATCGGGATTGGTGGCCAGCGCGTTTTGAATGTGCTTCCGGATAAAGTAGTCTGCGCCTTCGCTGGTGTGCTCATTGTTTTCTACCAGGGGCACCCACATAGGACAGGCCTCCTGCACAATGTTCATCCCAGGGAAGAACTTCTCTATTTCCAGCGTGTACGACTGCGACTGTACCGTCCCGGTGGTGGCCAGTACCCCAATGCTGTTGGTTTTGGTGTAGTGACCGATCACTTCGGTGGTCGGTCGGATCACCCCCAACACACGGGCCTTTGGATTCAGCTTCTGCAGGTCGTTCTGCTGGATGGTGCGCAGGGCTTTTGCCGAAGCGGTGTTGCAGGCCAGTATGATCAGCGGGCAGTCTTTTTCGAGCAGCCACTTCACACACTGCAGCGTATAGCGGTACACGGTCTCAAACGAGCGGGTGCCGTACGGAGCGCGGGCATTGTCACCCAGGTACAGGTAGTCGTATCGGGGTAGTTGGTTTACCAATTCACGAAGCACCGTCAGCCCGCCATAACCGGAATCAAATACACCAATTGGAGTCATACTGCAAAATAAGGCTAATCGGTATCAACTTTAACGCCAAACCCGCGCTGAGCTGCGTCTTCCATCGCTCAGCACCGGGCCCTCGAATTATCTGCAGCTTAGGTCCTTTCGCTACAGATCCGCAATGTCAAAGAACTGGTAGAAGAACACTCTTGCTCTTCCACTACAAAGTTCCTCAACACTGTCGAGCTAAAGAAGTAGGGTGGGTCTATAAGGGTCTATGTTTCCTAATTCTTCCTTTTTTGGGTCTATGGGAGAGTGTCCGAACCCGGATTCAGAGGTGGTGAAAGCCGCAATGACATAAACCGTACAAGTCATACACAGCCTATTAGTTATAAGTTTAGGGACCGTAATGCCCCTGCCCTTAAGGCGTCCGAGCAATCCCTTTTAAATCCGCGTCATCCCCGATAAAAAAATCCCGCCTAAAGAGGCGGGATTCAATATATCGTTGGGCGCTGTTGTTATTTCTTCGGAGCAGCAGCCGTCGCAGGCAGCTTGATATTCAGCTTCCTGGCAACCAGCGGCAGCAGGTCATCGGCCGGGGGCGCTACTAAAAGGGCTTCCTTATTGTATACATAAGAGTAGCCGTTTTCTTTGGCCGCGTCGTTCAGCGCCGTCATAGCCTTGCGGTAGATAGGCTCCAGCAACTGCGACTGCTTGTTCTGCATGGCATTCTGCACGATACCCTGCCAGTTCTGGATCTGGTAAGCCAGTCCTTCCAGTTCTTGGCGTACCTGGTTGCGCACGGTAGCCTGGTACTTTACAGAATCTTTGGTGCTGATCATGCTGTCCTTACGATTGTACTCGGAAACCATGTAGGCAAACTGGGGGTTCAGCGAGTCAGCCTGGTATCTTTGAAGAAGGGTGTCGATCTTTCCAATTTCGGGCATCAGGGCTACTACCTGGTCCAAAGAAATGTAACCTGTTTTCTGTGCAGAGGCCGAGCCCATGCTGGTTACCAATACCGCTACAATAGCAAATAATTTGATCTTGTTCATGAGATGTTTTTGTGATGTTTAGTTATGATTCCTTTTTCTTAGGATTGGTTGCCAGCTTTAACCGGCTTTTACAATATTTTAATTACGTATCCCCAGCTCTTTTAAAACGTCGTCGCTTTTTTCCAGTTTGGGGTCGGCAAAGATAACTGTTATTCCTTCGCTCTTATCGAGAATAAAGTCATATCCACGCTGTACGGCCAGTTTTTGCACGGCGTTATAAACTTTGTCCTGTACAGGTTTGATCAGTTCCTGGCGCTTTTTGAATAGGTCGCCCTCAAAGCCAAAGCGCTGGCGCTGCAGGTCGCGCAGGGTCTTCTCCTTATTAAACAACTGGTCTTCCCGCTTCTTGCGCAGGTCCTCGCTCAGCATCACCTGCTCAGCCTCGAAGTCCTTGTACATTTTGTCCAGCTCGGTTTGCATCAGGTCGATCTCTTTTTGCCAGTTGGCGGCTACGGCATCCAGGTTCTTCTGCGCGTCGGTGTACTCGGGCATCTTTTCCAGGATGTACTTCGTATCGATGATAGCGTAGCGCTGCGCCTGGGCAAAGCCTACCAGCAGCGAACAGAAAGCGATAAGCAGGAACTTTTTCATGAGTATGTTGTTATAAGTTTTAAAGCTAAGTATTCTGACGACTCTGAATCCTGATAGTCGTTAGCTAATCTTATAAATATTCGTTATTCTGGTTCAAAGCCTAACATGAATGTAAAGCGCGACATGTTCTTCAGGCCTGTCTGACCCGGAAGGGCGCGGTCCAGACCGATACCATAGTCAAATCCAAGCAGGCCAAACATCGGCAGGAAGAAACGCATACCTACCCCTGCGGAGCGACGCAGCTGGAATGGGTTGTAATCCTTGAAAGAGTACCAGCCGTTGGCGGCATCGAAGAAGGTCAGGCCATAGATGGTGCTTCCGGGGTTGGTCACCAGCGGGTAGCGCAACTCCAGCGAGTACTTGTTAAAGATGGTGAAGTACGTGTTCACGTTCGAGATGTCGGGGTTCACTGAAGGATCCGAGGTCTGGAACACGGGGTAACCGCGGAGGGCAATCACGTCGTAGCCGAGTATGCCGTAGCTGTTGGTCAGACCATCGCCACCTACCTGGAAGCGCTCGAACGGCGAGAAGTCCAGCTTGCGGTTGTAGCGGCCCATAAAGCCGTACTTGGCAGCAAGCTTTAGCACGAACTGGCGGTTCTTTTCGGCTCCCATAGGCTTGCCGATAGGCACAAACCATTCGGCATTGAAGCGCCACTTGTGGTACTCGGGGTTCTTGTAAGGGTTGCCCGATTTGACAATATTGGGGTCAAACATGGAATAGGGAGGAGTTGCCTGCACGCTGGCCACAAAATTGGAACCGCTGCGGGGGAACGTCGGGTCGAACACCGAAGAACGCTGCAGGGCGAGCTTCAGGCTTAAGCTGTTCGAAGTACCATTGTTAATACCCTGGAACAAGCCATAGTTATTCAGTTTGTACTGGGTAAAGTTCAGGGCGTACACCAGGCTGAAATAGTCGTCGGGCCACTTCAACTGCTTGCCCAGCGATACCAGGGCGCTGAAGGTGTTCAGGCTGTTGGTGTCGCTGAATTCATACTTGCGGCTCTGGGGATCCCACAAACCGTTGCGGAAGGCGCTCTTCGACAGCGAAAGGGTCAGCGAGTTGCGCTTCTTACCACCCAGCCACGGCTCCGTAAACGAGAAGTTGTACGACTGGTAAGCCTTACCATTCGACTGGATACGCAGGCTCAGTTTCTGGCCGTCGCCCGTAGGCAGCGGATCCCACGACTCTTTTTTGAAAATATTGTTGATGGAGAAGTTATTGAACGACACACCCAGGGTACCGGTCAGACCGATTCCACCCCCCCAGCCGGCAGAGAGCTCCAGCTGGTCGGAGGACTTCTCTTCCAGGTTCCAGTTGATGTCCACGGTGCCGTCGTCCTGGTTAGGGTTCACTCCCGGGCTGATTTTCTCCTGGTTGAAGTATTGCAGGTTAGCCAGTTCTCGCTGGGAGCGGATCAGGTCGGAGCGGCTGAACTTCTCACCCGGAACGGTGCGCAGCTCGCGGCGGATCACGTGGTCCTTGGTGCGCTCGTTACCGTAGATGTTCACGTTACGGATGGTCGCTTGCGGACCTTCGATGATGCGGATCTCGTGGTCGATGGTATCGTTGTATACGGCTGTTTCCACGGGGTCCACACGGAAGAACAGGTAACCGTCGTCCATGTACAGGCCGCTCACATCGCCGCCTTCCATGGTCAGCTCTTTACCCAGGCGCTTGTTCAGCACGTCCAGGTTATAGACGTCGCCCTTGTTGATACGCAATACCGCGTTCAGCAGCGAGTCGGTATACTTGGTGTTTCCCCGCCAGGCGATGTTGCCAAAGTAGTACTTGCGGCCCTCTTCCACCTTCAGGTCGATGTTCAGGTTGCCATCGGGCGTATAGTACATCGTGTCCTCCACGATCTGGGCGTCGCGGTAACCAAGGGAGTTATAGTAGTCCAGGATCTTTTCCTTGTCTTCGGCATACTTCTTTGCGTCGAACTTGGCGCTGCTCAGCTTGAAGCGGAAGTAAGGATCCAGGTAGTTCTTTATTTTGGTAGGAGAGAGAAAACCCAGGTCTTTCATGAACTCCTCAAATGATATGCGTTCGTTAGTGCCGTAAGGCGAGGGCACTTCTGTCGGGTTCAGGGTAACCTTGGCCATTTCCTTGGTGCCCTTCATTTCCTTTTTCAGCTTCAGGTCCGGCACGGTCTCGTTGCCGAAGAAGCTCACTTCGTTGATGCGTACCTTTTGCCCCTTATCCACATAGAAGGTCAGTGAATTGGCATTCACAAAAGCAGGGTCCGGCTTTTCTTCGATCCGCACTTTCACGTTCATAAAGCCCTTATCGGTATAATATTTTTGAATGGCCTCCACTGCATTGCGGCGGGTGTTCTCGGTAATGATGGTTGACTTGGCCAGCCCGATCTTTCCCTGCAATTCTTCGGCTTCCGACTTGCGGATACCGATAAACTTGAAGTTCCCCAGCTTAGGGCGCTCCTGAACGTTAATCTCTACATCGATGGTCTCATCACGTACGGCGGTGATAAAGATCTGTACGTTCGAGAAGAGGCGCTGCCGCCACAGGTTGCCGATCGACTTGGCAAAGGCATCGCTGCCCGGGATCTGTACCTTATCGCCAATCTGCAGCCCCGAAATGGAACGGACAATAGCAGTGTCCAGGAAGTTGGCACCGGTAACTTTTATCGAGTTGATGGTATACTCTTTCGGTATGCGGGCGTTCTGCAATTCCAGTAAGGCTGGGTCAACCGAAGTGGGCTGGGTCGTGTCTTGGGCAGAGGCGGTTACGGTAAGAGTACAAACAGAAAATAGCAGTATAGAAATACGTGATAAAAGATGTTGCATATAAGAATTGTTCAGTCGATCCCCGGCGAGCGTAAATTTTAAGCTTTCAGGGGCAAATTAACGGTAATTTTCAAACGGTTTTGTTAAAAGAGCCCGGTAGCCGAACCCTCCATTTTAAAGGTAAAAAGCCCCTGTTAAAGGCTTCCTGATCGCATGTTATCGGGTGGGGTGCATTCCCGTCTGTTCCTGCCTTTTTCGATCTCCCCGGCAGCCGGAACTTCACTCCTCTCTGATTACTCATTTGATTACTCATTGCTTACCACAGTCACCTGCTCGCTTGTTTTGCCAAAGCGACGCTCCCTGCCCTGGTAGTCCAGGATGGCTTCATACAGGTTGGCCTTGCGGAATTCGGGCCAGCGCACATTGGTAAAATACAGCTCGGCGTAGGCCAGCTGGTAGAGCAGGAAGTTCGAAATCCGGTACTCCCCACTGGTGCGGATCATCAGTTCGGGATCAGGGAACTCGCTGGTACACAGGTATTGCTGCAGGGTGGTCTGGTCAATGTCCGCTACGTCGAGCGCACCTTTCTTTACCTGCCAGGCAATGTTCTTGACGGCATTGAGCAATTCCCAGCGGCCGCTATAGCTCAGCGCCATGATCAGGTTCAGCCCGGTATTGTCTTTGGTCATTTCCTGGGCTTCGGCCATCTCGGCACGCGCGTAGGAGGGTAGCATACTCAGGTCGCCTATCACGTGCAGCTTGATATTGTTCTTACACAGGCTGTCGATCTCGGCGCGGATGGTCTTGACCAGCAACTCCATGAGTCCCACCACTTCGTACTCCGGGCGGTCCCAGTTTTCGGTCGAAAAAGCGTACAGCGTCAGGTACTCCACCCCCAGCTCGGCACAGCCTTCCACGATGTTGCGCACACTCTCCACACCATGAAAATGACCAAACAACCGGTCATGGCCCTGCTCCCGGGCCCACCGGCCGTTACCATCCATAATGATGGCAATATGGCGGGGCAGCCGGCTCTTATCGATTTGATGGACTAGTTCAGACATGCTTTTAGAGGGGCACAAAGGTATTGTCTTCTATTGGATTAGCAGGGCGGAAAGCGTTAAATTAAAAAAACTGCTGATAACCAGCAGTTTCTATGATTTATTTACGGGTTTAACCCGCTTGTAGCTTGAAGCTTGTGGCTTGCAGCTTTCTAATAGGTGGGGCACTTATACGACTGCAGGTTGAAGCTCAGCGTAAAGACCGCCGTGGTATACTGGTCCCGCTGTTTGCTGTTGCCCCTTTGCACGCCTTTACCCCCGATGCGCGGGCCGGTCTCGTAGGAACGGTCCTGGAGGTAATAGGCCGGCGAAGCAGAGCCGTCGGGATTGGCCGGAAAGATGGCCGGGTCCGCGTAGGTCTTGCTTACATCGTCCAGGTAGTCGGTATTGGTAAAGCGGTGCACGATCTCGAAGCCGATGTTCATGCGTTCGTTGATGGAGTACTTAAAGCCCACGCCAAAGGGAACCGCTAGTGCCATCGTGCTGTATTGCTTGCGGTCGGGGTACGAAGTGTCTCCTTGCCCTTCGGTGCCCAGCGGGCGCAGAAAGTATTTCTCGTCGTTCAGGAAGGCATAAGGGTCATAGTTGAAGATGCCAGCACCAAAGGTGATATAAGGGGTAAAGCGGAATTCGTCCTCTCCCGGCATAAAGCGGTAAAAGTTAAAGTCCCCCTGCACGGCCAGTTCCCAGATGTTGGAGTTGAAGCTAAGGTTGCGGCGCTGCATAAACTCATTATGGTCGTTGTATACATCCGAATAGCCCACCTGGGCAAAGTTGGCCCCCACGCGCAGGGCTATATAGTTGCTGAAATTCTTGCGGAAAAATACCCCGGCGGCAATCTTCGGGCGATTGATGTGGGCACGGGTATTCAGGTCGCCAAAATAATGGGCAGCCCCTAAATTAAGTCCGAATTCTCCTTCCTGTCTGATGGAATGCTGGGCAAAAAGCACTGAGGGTAAGCAGATAGCTACGGCAGCCAGAAACTTTCTCATATTCATGCAAAATACAATTTCTCGTGTGTTAACGTAAAAAACCACTCCTTTGGTATAGCCTGGGCTCTACTGGTTGCGCTTATCCACACCCCAGGACAGCTTGTTTCGCAGGGTTTGCAGGAAATTATTCTCGTTCAGCCGCACCAGCTTAATGTGGAACGTTTCCTTGCGCACGGCCAGCTGAATATTTTTATTAACAATTTCCCGCCGCGAATCCAGCGACACAATGACCTCATCGGAGCGGCTTTCGATTTCAAAGGAAAGAATGGTGCTGTCGGGCACTACGATTGGCCGCACATTCAGGTGGTGGGGCGCAATGGGGGTGATGGCAAATGAGCCTGCATCCGGGAAAACGATCGGCCCCTGGCAGCTTAGGTTATAGCCAGTAGACCCGGTTGGAGTGGCCACGATCAGCCCATCGGCCCAATAGGTATACAACAATTCCCCATTCAGGTACGTGTGGATCTTGATCATCGGCGAGGTGTCGCGCTTGTGGATGGCAAACTCGTTCAGCGCAAAAGGGGCATCGCCAAACATGGGGAGACTGGCATCAAGGTGCAGCAGCACCCGCTTGTCGATGATAAAGGAACGGCGGGCCAGCGCTTTGATGGCGGTGGTAAGCTCGTCGCGCCCGATAGAGGCGAGAAAGCCGAGGCGTCCAAAGTTGATGCCCGCCACCGGGATGTCCTTACGGCCTACCAGGGTGGCGGTGTCGAGGATGGTTCCGTCGCCGCCCAGCGAGATAATGAACTCAATGTCTTCGGTCAGCTCGTCGGCCGAGGAAAAGCGCTCTGTACCGTCGGGAAAGGAAATATATTCTTTTAGCTGGTGGAGCAGTGGCGCATAGATCACCGGCTTAATGCCTTCCTGGGCCAGCTCGTTGAAGAAGAGTTGTACGTCCTTGTGCTGTTCTGTATCAATTCCCCGGCTATAGACCGCTACTTTCAATGTAAAGATTTTCAGGTGGACAAATCATCCCCAGGAATATCTTCTACTTGGAGCTTATAGCTTGAGGCTTGAAGCTTTTTACAGATACCTCCTGTCGTGTAAATATATACCGTTTTGCCTTAAGTGATTAACGCTCCATTCGAAGCGCAGGATAAAATCATACAACAGGATCACGTCCAGGCCCACACCCCCGGAATAGAGCAAGCGGTTGTTTAACTGGTTGTCGTGGTAGTCGTCGCGGCTGTAAACATAGCCTGCATTGCCGTAGATCTTTCCATATACTTTTATGGGAATGTGCTCCAGTCGCTTGATGCGGGTGGGCAGGTGCACGCGCGTGTTCAACAGCTGGCGGGCCACGGTCGCCTTGGTATAGCCGCCGGCCACACCGTCAATTACATAATCCTCGTAGCCTTGCAGGTAGTTGCCGCCCTGACCCACGAAGCGCTGCATATTGTAGGGCTGCCTGAAGGGCAGTTTCACCACACCGGTGGCCCGCAGGTTAAAGAACGATTTGGGCGTCAGCGGCCAGCTGGCCAGGCCCTTGGCGGTCAGCTGCCAAAGGTTGAACTCGTCGTTAAAGCCTTTTTTCTGGAACTCTATCTCGGAGGCATAGCCCTTCCGGGGATAGGGTATGAAGTCCACGTCAAAGTAGCGCATCCGGTAAAAGAACTCCGGGTATTGAATATTGTTTTCGCGGAACGAGTAATAGGGGCTTAGCTTGAACAGCGTGTCGCCGATGCGCTCGTAATGGTAGCGAAAGCCAAAAGTGTGCTTGGTTTTGATGGCGGGACGATAGGAAAGCTCCAGCGCCGAATTAAAGTAGGTATAGATAAACTTGTCGGGATTCTTGTAGGCAACGTGCATGTTGTTGGTAGTGGCATACACCAGCTCCTTGTTCTTGCCAAAGGAAAAACCCCCGTTGAGGAACCACTTCAGGCTTTTGTCAATGGCCAGGTCCTCGTAGTACATCGATACTTCCTTGGTATAGCCGTTGGTGATGTTGAGGCTTAACTTGTCGTTCTGGCCTGTAAAGTTCTTGTGCTTTACCTTGATGCCGTAGTTTACCCGGGTCATGTCCATGCCCTGGTTTTTGACCCACTCCTGCACGCTGCGGTCCACCACCTTGGCAAAGGGCAGGGGGAAGATGTACCACCGCTCCTTCACCTCCACGGTCACAAAGGCATCGTGGCCCTCCAGGCTGCGCAGCGAGATGACGGCGTCCATGAAAAGGCCCGAATTCATCAGCTGTTTTTTGGCCTTGCCAAAATGGTTCACCAGCTCGTTCAGTGGGTATTGTTCGTTTTCCTCAAAGGGCAACTCGCGCAGAATGACCTTTTCCTCGGTCTTCTTGTTTCCCTCGATGACGATCTTTTTAATGGTAAACAGGTACGTGGAGTCGGAGATGGTCGCTACTTCGCTGGTTGAGTAAATGGTTTGATTATCAGCATAATTCATCTGCGCCGGCAAGCACGGGCAAACACCCATCACTACCAATAGGGTCAAGAGTAAATATGTCGTCGTGGCTCTGTGCATCAGGTACCTTCCATAGATGAATATACTAAATATGATACCTGATTTGCATGACGAAGGTTTTTTGGGGCTAAATCTTCAGGTAATGCATTAGGTTGTCATAGTTGCTCTTCAGCTCATTTTCATAGAGTTCCTCGCCAAAGAAGTATTTCACGTTGTATTCATAGCGCTGGAAAGTGCTGATAATACCGGAAATTTCCATTTTCGAAATACGGATGGTAACCTGTAGCAGCCCGTTCTCGGGGTCTGCAAAGGTGTTTAGTTGGGTAATTTGTGCATCATTCGACTCTACAATCCGGCTGATCTCGTTGAAAGAGTAGGCTTTCGGCTCCATCTCCATCACGATCAGTCCCCCCGGTTCGTTGAGGCTCATAAAGTCCGATGCGTTGCGCAGCAGGTCATTATACGTGGCAATGCCCAGGAGCTGCTTCTCCTGTACAACGGGCACAATGCTCAAATTATTTTGTACGGCAATCTGAATGGCCTTTAAAAAGTGGTCATTGGCCTGAACGGCCGTCGACCCGTCGCTGATGGGCAGCTGGTTTAACTGGTTGTCGTCGTCGCTGTGCAAAAGCTGCTCTTCCGAGACGATTCCCAGGTAATTTTCATCCTGCACCACGGGCAGGTGCGCCACGTGGTAATCATTCATTAGTTGCAAAGCATGGTATACTCTGTCATCTAAATGCAGATAAGGAATTGAGTTCGATATGAGGTCGCGGGTTAACATAGATGACGGTGTTTTATAATAATAAGACACTTATGTCCCTGCAACTGTTGCAGGCTGCCCCAGCTTTTTCAAAAATTTATGCAGGATCACATTGAACTCCTCCGGTCGCTCCATCATAGGGGCATGGCCGCATTTATCAATAAAATGGAGCTCGCTGTTCGGTATTAACCGTTGAAATTCCCGTGCCACAAACGGTGGGGTGATCGTATCGTTGTTGCCCCACACCAGGAGCGTAGGCTGCTTGATGTTATTGAGCTCATCACCCAGGTTGTTGCGGATGGCGCTCTTGGCCAGGGCAATGATCTTAATCACTTTTAAGCGGTTATTCGTTATGGAAAACACTTCATCCACCAGTTCCTTGGTCGCTACCGCAGGATCGTAGAAGGTGATCTCCGTCTTCTTTTTGATATACTCGTAGTCGCCTCTTTTAGGGTAGGTATCGCCCATGCCGTTCTCAAACAGGCCCGAAGACCCAGTCAGGATCAGCGATTTGGTGCGCTCGGGGTGCTTCAGCAGGTACACCAGCGCCACGTGGCCTCCCAGGGAGTTGCCCAGCAAGTGCACCCCACGGTAATCTTTAGCTTCCAGGAAGCGGTGCACATATTTGGCCAGCCCGCCCACCGAGGTGTGCAGGATATCGAGATCAAAAAGGGGCAGCATCGGCACCACCACTTTGTAATGATGACGGAAGTATTCGATCAGGTCTTTGAAATTACTTAGAGCTCCAAACAACCCATGCAGCAATACAAGCGGTTCGCCCTCACCTTCTTCTATATACTTGAACTTATCCAGATGTTTTAATTCGTATTGCATCTATTGTACTCTACTTGCTAAAATAACTTATTTACCTATAAAACACACTAATCATACCACCCCGGTGGCGGCAAATATAACCGCCTCGAAAATAGGAAGATATGTTGTTCCTCAATTAAGGTAAAGAAAATGTCCCATTGTGTATGGCTAATAGGGGGAAAGACTTAGTAGGAACTCCATGGTGTATGGTTCATAGTTGTGGGGTATTGCGCGCAGCTGCTCTTACGCTTTCCGGCCTACGCCGTCAAAGAACGCACTCAGCTCGCTGAACATGTCGCGGAAGAACGGCACCACCACGCCCAGTCCTTCGATGACCCAGGGCCCCAGCGGCTGCAGAAACGGGAAGCTTACCGAGGCCGCCCTCGTTTCGGGGTTGATCAATTCCAGCCGGTCGGCATAGAAAAGCAGGATTGAAAAGATGAACAGGTAAATGAGGGCAAACAGCACAACGCCTCCCAACCTGTTCAGCCAGCCCAGGGTGGCCAGCTCCACTACGCTTTCGAGGGCTTTGGCACCCAGGCGCACCAACAGCACTACCAGCAGGAACACGGCGGCAAAGGCAAGGATGGGCAGCCAACGCTCTGAAACACTCACATTCTGCCCGATATAGTCCGCCGCTACCGCCGAAAGCTTCATGGCGGCTGCCAGGCCTATAATAAAGGCCAGGAAGGAAAAGATGCCCAGGATAAAACCGTTGCGGACACCTTTCCATAGGGCCAGGACCAATAAGATCACTACAATGATATCAAGAAACATCCGGCTTATTTAGACAAGAGGTCTTTTACGGCCGCAGATATGGCTTTACCGTCGGCACGGCCTGCCAGCTTCTTGGTGGCGGCACCCATCACCTTGCCCATATCGGCAGGAGAGGAAGCCCCGGTTTCGGCAATGATGGCCTGCAACTCAGCTTTCAGCTCTTCCTCGCTCAGCTGGGCGGGCAGGAACTTCTCGATCACCGCAATTTCCTCCTGCTCCTTCTGGGCCAGGTCGGCGCGGTTCTGCTGCTGGTAGATCTCCAGCGAGTCGCGGCGCTGCTTCACCATCTTTTGCAACAGCTTCAGCTCGCCTTCGGCCGTTACTTCTCCACCCGCACCCGGTTCGGTCTTCGCCTTGATGATCTCGGCCTTGATAGCCCTTAGTCCCCTAAGCTGTGCTTCGTTCTTCGATTTCATGGCGTCTTTCATTTCCGCCATTACTTGTTGTTCCAGGTTCATAGTATTCATTTATATATAGCTATAAAATTAACCCTCCGCACACCTAATCCCTAATCCC
>DASWYM010000446.1:0-9205 GCA_036404975.1 Chitinophagaceae bacterium | reverse complement strand
CCGGAGCAGTAACCATCCCAGGAGTAGAAGCGAAAAGGAAAACGTGATCCAGACCGAGGCCTTTAAGTTTTCCTGGTTCTGCCTGAAGTCAAGAATAGGCACCGAGTACTTAGCGGAAAGCAGGTGAAATACTTCGTTTTGGTTGTGGGTGCTTCCGCCCCCGCCTCCGGTGGCCACCATATTCCCGTACCAGTAGGAGTTGGTCTTCGTGAACAGTTGTACGGAGTCGCCGATGTGGACGAGGTTGTCGACGGCAATGGCATACCCGGAAACGGAGTATTCAACTGGGTCGCCGGCAAGCTTTAACCGGGCAATGGTTACCGAATCGGGACGATCATCATCGAATGTACTTTCTTTGACGAGGTATTTATTCTCGACCACACCCGCATGCTCTTTCAGAACGGAGAAATCATCGCGGCTTTCCCTCAGAGCCGTCACCCCCGCGTAGGTACACACAAGGAACCCGAAGACAAGCATCAGGTCGACTACCGGTATACGCTTCAGGAAGCGCCCGAAGAGAACGCGTCCCAGGAATTCTGCAACTGCGGACAGGAGGGTGGAGAGCATTTCTATTGCTGGTGGTAAATAAATGAAGTTGAGCGCACAATATAGAATGCAATCCTGAGATGTTGAATAAGGGTAACTACTTATGGTTGCATGAGCTATAAAGATGGTTGGAAATTTCTTGTTCCTGGTTTCTCGTTCTGTTGCTCGTTGACGCCACTCACCACTCACCACTCATCACTCATCACTCATCCATAGACCCTTGGAGACCCAGGGTGCTTTTTTATGTAGATCGTATGGATGAACTTCATAGAAGATGATGAACTCACCAGGGACAAGCGATGGCTGGCAGAATGGTCTAAAACTCTGGAACTTTTGTCGCGGCGGCGACCCGGTTCTGAAAAAATCACTACATTAGTGACGAGCTAACGGACCGGGAGCCGATAGAATGTTACACAACGATTGTCAACCGGTTACACAGAATTGACCGTAACTATATTTATTACTGATTAAATACCGTTTTCTGCTCATGAAATGGACGACACGATTGCAGCTTTCCACCATGATGTTCCTGAACTTCTTTATCTGGGGCGCCTGGTTTGTGACCATGGGTACATACCTGAAGAACACCGGGGCGTCGGATGTGCAGGTGGGCCTGGCCTACGGCACCCAGTCGCTGGGCGCGATTGTGGCTCCCTTTGTCATCGGGCTTATTGCCGACCGCTACTTTGATGCCCAGAAGATCCTGGGCGTATTGCACCTGGCCGGCGCGGGGCTGATGTACTACCTCTCGGGCGTGGAAGACTTCGCCGCCTTTTACCCGGCGCTGCTGGTCTACATGATCCTGTATATGCCCACCCTGGCACTGGTGAACTCCGTTTCCTTTAAGCAGTTGCAGAACCCGGAAACGCAATTCTCCTACATCAGGGTGTGGGGTACGATCGGCTGGATCGTGGCAGGCCTCATCATCGGCTGGCTGGCCTGGGAGCAGAGAGCCACCCTCGCCAACACCTTCCGCCTGTCGGCCATCATGTCGCTGGTACTGGGGGTTTTCTCCTTTACGCT
Source organism: Chitinophagaceae bacterium (assembly GCA_036404975.1). Lineage (GTDB taxonomy): Bacteria > Bacteroidota > Bacteroidia > Chitinophagales > Chitinophagaceae > Flavisolibacter. Next base: position 7,636 of record DASWYM010000446.1, on the reverse strand, counting down.
GCCCAGCACCCCGCCGCCGAAGAGGGGCAGCAAGACCACCATCGGTGAGATCCTGGGCCTCGATGCCCTGGGCCTGCTGAAGGACCGCAACTTCCTGATCTTCTTTCTCTCCTCGATGCTGATCTGCGTGCCCCTGGCGTTCTACTACCAGGAGACCAATATATTCTTGAATGAGATAGGCGTGGAAGCGGCCGCCGGCAAGATGAGCATGGGGCAGATGTCGGAGATGATCTTCCTCTTCCTCATGCCGCTGTTCTTTGCCCGCCTGGGCGTGAAGAAGATGCTGCTCATCGGTATGGCGGCCTGGGTGCTGCGCTATGTGTGCTTTGCCTACGGCGACACGGGTGGTGGCCTGTGGCTGCTGTACACCGGCATCATCCTCCACGGCGTGTGCTACGACTTCTTCTTCGTGACCGGCCAGATCTATACCGACCAGCGCGCGGGCGACCGCATCCGCTCTTCGGCACAGGGCATGATCACCCTGGCCACCTATGGCGTGGGCATGTTCGTGGGCTTCTGGGTGGCCGGCATGGTAGCGGAGAAATACGCTACGGCCGATGGGCACAACTGGCAGAGCGTGTGGCTGGTGCCGGCAGTGATTGCCGCCGTGGTGCTGCTGCTCTTTGCCCTGATGTTCCGGGAGCCAAAGACGAAGCGCCAAATTACCGAAGCGGAAGCGGAGGTAGGATTGTCCACTACGCCCATTACTTAAATTATTATATGCCTAAGAAACCAACCCGAAGAGATATGGTGCGGTCGTTATTATTAACCGGGACGGCTGCCGTGGTGGCGCCGGCCGTGTCGCTGGCCTCCTGCGCGGCGGCACGCCCTCAGGATGCGCCGCTGAAAGGAAACATCCGCCATTCGGTGTGCCGCTGGACCTATAACCAGCTGTCGCTCGATGAGCTGTGTACGACCGTGAAGAGCCTGGGCTTTGCCGCTATTGACCTGGTAGGCCCGAAGGAGTGGGATATCCTCAAAAAGCACGGCGTGGACTCCTCGATGTGCAACGGCGCGGAGATCAACCTGGTGAACGGGTGGAACAATAAGCAGTACCATCCTACGCTCATTAAGAACTATACCGAACACATCGACCTGGTGGCCAAAGCCGGTTATAAGAACCTGATCTGCTTTAGCGGAAACCGGGCCGGCATGGACGACGAAACCGGCCTGAAGAACAGCGTGGAAGGGCTGAAGCAGATCATGGGCCAGGCCGAGCGGCAGGGTGTCGTGATCCAGATGGAGCTCTTTAACAGCAAGGTGAACCACCCCGACTACATGTGCGACAATACCCGCTGGGGTATCGAGCTGTGCAAGCGCCTCGGCTCGCCCAACTTCAAGCTGCTCTACGATATCTACCACATGCAGATCAGCGAGGGCGATATCATCCGCACCATCACGGATGATCACCAGTACTTCGGCCACTACCACACGGCAGGCGTGCCGGGGCGGCACGAAATCGACAATACGCAGGAACTGTATTACCCGGCGATCATGAAGGCGATTGTAGCTACGGGCTACAAAGGCTACGTGGCGCAGGAGTTTATTCCCACCAGGCAAGACAAGATAGCAGCTCTTCGGGAAGCTATCACTATTTGCGATGTTTAACACCAGGCGATTATGGCAAACAACACATACGATGCAATTGTAGTCGGCTCCGGCATCAGCGGGGGTTGGGCTGCCAAAGAACTGACCGAGAAGGGACTGAAAGTGCTGCTGCTGGAAAGGGGGCGCAACGTGGAGCACGTCAAGGACTATGCGAGCGCCAACAAGGAGCCCTGGGACTTTCCCCACCGCGGCGGGCGCACCCAGCAGATGATCGAGGACTACCCCGTGCTGAAGCGCGACTACCCCCTCAACGAGATGAACCTCGATTTCTGGGTAAAGGATAAAGAGTGTCCCTATACCGAAGTGAAACGCTTCGACTGGTACCGTGGCTACCACGTGGGCGGCCGCTCACTGATGTGGGGACGGCAAAGCTACCGCTGGAGCGATATCGACTTCGAGGCCAATGCCAAAGAGGGCATTGCGGTGGACTGGCCCATCCGCTATAAGGACATAGCCCCATGGTATGACTATGCGGAAACGTTCGCCGGCATCAGTGGTTCCATCGACAACCTGCCGCAGCTGCCCGATGGCAAGTTCCTGCCGCCGATGGAGATGAACTGCGTGGAGAAGGACGTGGCGCAGCGCCTGAAAGCCCATTACCAGGGCCAGCGGGCCATGATCATTGGCCGTGTGGCCAACCTGACCGCGCCCATCGAGGGCCGTTCGAACTGCCAGTTCCGCAACAAGTGCTGGCTGGGCTGCCCCTTCGGGGCTTACTTCAGTACCCAGTCCTCTACACTGCCGGCCGCTATGAAGACCGGCAACCTGACGCTGCGGCCTTTCTCGATCGTGACCGAGATTATATATGATAAGGATACAAAGAAAGCAAAGGGCGTGCGCGTGCTGGATGCGGAGACCAACCAGACCTACGACTATTTCGCTAAGATCGTATTCCTCAATGCGTCTACCCTCAACAGCACCTGGGTGCTAATGAACTCGGCAACCGATGTGTGGGAAGGAGGACTGGGCAGCAGCAGTGGCCAGCTGGGACATAACCTGATGGACCACCACTTCCGCTGCGGTGCCTCGGGCGATGTGGAGGGTTACGACGATAAGTACTACTACGGTCGCCGCCCCAACGGCATCTACGTGGTGCGCTTCCGTAACCTTAACGGCGATAAGCGCGATTACCTGCGGGGCTTTGGCTACCAGGGCAGCGCCAGCCGCCAGGGGTGGAGCCGCGAGATCGCCGAGATGAACATTGGTGCCGACTTCAAGGACGCCCTTGGCGAGCCGGGTCCCTGGACCATGGGCATCAACGGCTTTGGAGAGATGCTGCCTTACCACGAGAACAGGATCACGCTGGACAAGAGCAAGAAAGACAAGTGGGGCCTGCCCGTGCTGGCCATCGACTGCGAGATCAAGGACAACGAGCTGAAGATGCGTAAGGACATGATGGAAGACGCCAAAGAGATGCTCGAAGTGGCGGGCCTGAAGAACGTAAGTACCTATGACCGCGAATACGCCCCCGGTATGGGGATCCACGAGATGGGCACCGCCCGTATGGGCCGCGATCCGAAGACCTCGGTGCTCAATGCCAACAACCAGGTGTGGGATGCGCCCAACGTCTTTGTCACCGATGGGGCCTGCATGACCTCGGCTTCCTGTGTCAACCCTTCATTAACCTATATGGCCCTGACGGCACGGGCCTGTGACTTTGCCGTTAAGGAACTTAAAAAACAAAATATATAAACCGTGTCAGAACAAAAGAACGATACGTCCCGCAGGGACTTTATCCGCAACACGGCGATCACCGCCGCCGGCTTTATGATCGTGCCCCGCTTTGTATTGGGGGGTAAAGGGTATACGGCCCCCAGTGACCGTCTCCTGATTGCCGGCATCGGCGTGGGTGGTAAAGGCGAAAGCGATATCATGAGCTTTTACAAGAGCGGCAAGGCCGACCTGGCTTTCCTCTGCGATGTGGACGACAAGCGTGCCGCCAACTCGGTGAAGGCCTTCCCCAAAGCCAAATACTACAGGGACTGGCGCGAGCTGTACGATAAGGAGGCAAAGAACTTCGATGCCGTGTCCGTGTCTACGCCCGATCACAACCACGCCGTGCAAACCCTCGCCGCCATGCAGCTGGGTAAGCACGTGTACGTGCAAAAGCCGCTGACCCACGACATCTGGGAAGCCCGCGTGCTCACCGATGCCGCCAAACGCTACAAGGTAGTGACCCAGATGGGCAACCAGGGCGCTTCGGGCGATGGCGTACGCCAGCTGATGGAGTGGTACGAAGATGGCGCTATCGGTAAAGTGCATACGGTGTACAGCTGGACCAACCGTCCCGTATGGCCGCAGGGTATTCCCTGGCCCGACAGAAAAGCGCAAGTGCCCGCCCACCTCGACTGGGACCTGTGGCTCGGTACGGCGCCATACAAGGACTACGTAGAAAAGCTGGTGCCTTTCAACTGGCGCGGCTGGTGGGACTACGGTACCGGTGCCCTGGGGGATATGGGCTGCCACCTGCTGGAGCCGGCCTTCCGTGTGCTCGACCTGCAGTACGCTACCGATGTGCAGGCCAGCGTGGGCACGGTGTACGTCGACGAGTTCAAGCGCGGCTACTTCCCGGAGAGCTGTCCGCCCTCCAGCCACGTGACGCTGACCTACCCGAAAACCAAAAAGACCAAGGGCCCGGTGACCGTGCACTGGATGGACGGGGGCATACAGCCCGAGCGTCCCGCCGAACTGGGCGCCAACGAGCTCTTTGGCGATGGCGGCAACGGCTGCCTGTTTATAGGCACCAAGGGCAAGATGATGTGCAGCACCTATGGCGCCAATCCCCGCCTGCTGCCGACCAGCCGCACCGAACAGGTAAAGGCAAAGCAGCGCTACGAGCGGGTGCCCGGTGGTGCCGATGGCCACTATGCCCAGTGGGTGGAGGCCTGCCTGGCTGGCTATGGCAAAAAAGAGGTGAGCTCACCCTTCGAGATCGCCGGCCCGCTGACCGAGTCGCTCCTCATGGCCAACCTGGCTATAAGGGCCCACGATGTCCGTAAGGCAAGAGCCGATGGCAAGGGCTTCGACTATCCCGGCCGCACCATCAAGCTGCTCTGGGATAACGATAATATGAAGGTGACCAACTTTGATGATGTAAACCAGTTTGTGAAGCGGCAGTACCGTGATGGCTACAGCCTTAACTATAAAATATCCTGAGATTATGGAGCGCAGAGAAGCCGTAAAATACATCAGCCTGCTGCTGGGAGGAACCCTGGTAGGAGCCAATGCCTTCCTGACGGGCTGCCGGTCCGAAGAGGGTAAGGCGATGGCGTTCACGCAGGACGATATCGCTTACCTCGACGAGGTGGCCGAAACCATCCTGCCCACCACCAGCACCCCGGGCGCCAGGGCTGCCAAAGTAGGTCAGTTCATGACCGTGATGGTGAATGACTGCTACACCGAAGCCGACCAGAAGGTCTTCCACGAAGGCATGGACAAGATCAATAAAGCCTCGGAACAGAAGTTCGACAAGGGCTTTATGAAACTCACTCCGCAGCAGCGCCACGAGCTGCTGGTGCAGCTGGACGGCGAGCAGAAGGAGCACCAGAAGAATAAGAAGAAGGAAGATCCCAGCCACTACTTCCGCATGATGAAGGAGCTGACCCTGCTGGGGTACTTTACTTCCGAGATCGGCAGCAAGCAGGCCCGCCGCTATGTGCCGGTACCCGGCCGCTTCGAAGGCTGTATACCCTACAACAAAGGGGACAAAGCGTTTGCGTAATTAATACCTGCTGTATGACCTATCCAAGAAGAGAATTCATTAAGTTGGGTGCTGCCCTGGGCGCGGGGATGGCCCTGCAGCCCCTGGCAGGCTGCTTCTCCAACAAGTCGGCCCCGCAGGCTACAGGCGAGGGAAACCTTGGCGCCTTTGGCCTGCAGCTTTATACCCTGCGCGATGATATGCCCAAAGACCCAAAGGGCGTGTTGCAAAAGGTGGCTTCCTATGGCTATAAGCAGATCGAAAGCTATGAACACGACCAATTGGGTATGTTCTGGGGCATGAGCCCGCAGGAGTTCAGGACCTACCTGGACGGGCTCGGTATGGCGATAGTGTCCAGCCACTGCGAGATCAACAAGGACTTCGAGCGGAAGGTAGAGCAGGCGGCTTCTATCGGGATGGCCTACCTGGCCTGTCCCTGGCTGGGGCCCAACCCCGGTCTCGACTTCTACAGGAAAGCCGCCGAGCAGTTCAACCGCTGCGGCGAGCTCTGTAAGAAAGCAGGCCTCCGCTTTGCCTATCATAACCACGACTATTCCTTTCTGCCCGTGGAAGGCCAGCTGCCCCAGGATGTGATGATGCAGGCCACCGATCCTTCGCTCGTGGACTACGAAATGGACATCTACTGGGTGGTGGTAGCCGGCCAGGATCCCGTGGAGTGGTTCAATAAATACCCCGGCCGCTTCACCATGAGCCATGTAAAGGACCGCAGGAAGGGCGCAAAGGCAAAAGACACGGATGCTTCCACCGTGCTGGGCACCGGCGCTCTTGACTTCAGCACGGTATTAAAGGCCGGCGCTGACAAGGGCATGAAATACTTCATTGTAGAGCAGGAGCGCTACGACGGCACGACGCCGCTGAAGGCCGTAGAGGCCAACGCGGCGTATATGAAGTCGCTGAAAGTATAAGTGCATTCTTAGCGGGGCGCCGTATCCCGGGCGCTGCCGGTAGTATCGTCGCTGCCCAGCGTAATACTGTTGCTCGTGTCCGGCATATTACCGTTCACATTTTCTACAGGACCTATGGTGGAAGAGGAGGTATCCTCTACCCCTTCCCCGTTTCCCCCGCTGTTACAGGCGGCAGCAAAAAGGAGCGCTGCCAGCCCTGCTAATCGTATCGTTTTCATCTTGTATAGTTGTAATCCGGAAGTATCAAGGGCACAGATCATGCCGCTTCCTGCCTGCCCTTCCCTACGGAAGAGTGCCTGTTCATAAGTGCCGGTGAAACAGGCATTTACCTGAAAACGGGCAGGAATAGGGCAGGAGGGCTCCTGCACACCGGTTTCTACCCTTCCCACCCGGCTCTGTCCCGGCTTTCCCCCGGCTTTCACCCGTATATGTCCCGGCCTTTTAAAGGCCGGGACATATACGGGACATATACGGCACAAATACGGGTGGGATACGGGGCAAAGGGCCCCTGTCCATTTATAAAGCAGCAGGCGGGGAAAAGAGGAGGCAGGCATCGCCTCAGGCAGATCGGGGCTATATCGTATATTGCCGCCGCTATTCAGTGAACCCCATGCAATTCAATACCATCTATACCCATAAGCGCGTAGGCTCCGACAAGATCCCTTCGGGTGCCCGCTCGGGCTTTCAGCGCGACTTCGACCGGATCGTCTTCTCTTCGGCCTTCCGCCGCCTGCAGAACAAGACGCAGGTCTTCCCCCTGCCCGGCACCTCCTTCGTACACAACCGCCTTACCCACTCGCTGGAAGTGGCGTCCGTAGGCCGTTCCCTGGGTAAGATGGCCGGTGAGCGCATCAGCGCCCGCTATAAGGCCAGCAGCGAGGAAGACTACGAGTTCTATAAGTACGAGCTGGCCAACGTGGTGGCCGCCGGCTGCCTCGCCCACGATATCGGCAATCCCGCCTTCGGGCACTCGGGCGAGAAAGCCATATCGGCCTACTTCGTGGAGCATGCTAATGAACTCATCGACGGGCAGCCCCTGCGCTCTTTCTTCTCCGGCAAGGAGTGGCTCGACGTGTCCAACTTCGAGGGCAACGCCAATGCCGTGCGCGTCCTGACCCACTCGTTCCGCGGGCGCTTCAAGGGCGGCTTCGGGCTGACCTATACCACCATAGCCTCTATCCTCAAGTATCCCTGCGAGGCCAGCGCCATGGACCGGGGCTACAAGCACCGCAAAAAGTACGGCTTCTTCCAGGCCGAAAAGGGGGTGATGGAAGCCCTGGCCACCGACCTGGGCATGATCCCCGAAGGCAGCGACCCCCTCATCTTTAAGCGCCATCCCTTCGTGTACCTGGTGGAAGCGGCCGACGATATCTGCTACCGCGTCATCGATATGGAAGACGCC
>DASWYM010000445.1:0-12866 GCA_036404975.1 Chitinophagaceae bacterium | reverse complement strand
AAGCGCTCCCAGGCATGCGTATGGGTAGGCTGATCGTGATCCAGCACATTGCCTTCTTCAAGGGTTTTCCTGATTTCCAAGGGATGATGGGCCGTAAAAAAGCTTTCATACAGCGAAGCCCGAACCCAAAACATAGTCCCGGCCACGTATTGATAACCTGGCGGGCGAATACCATACTTATCCATTAGGGCAGTGATGAATCCCGACTCTGTGTAAGCGTCCCGCCCCTGGTCATTATCCGACTCGTTACGGATGGCATTTTGGGCGGCGACAATCCCCACCCCGCTATCGGTTCGGAATGTCTCTATAACACGGCCCTGGTAGTCTTTATCCACAATCCGGAAAAGCTCTTTCTGCCACTGTTCCTGGTTACTGTGGTAAGGACTATGCTTATCATGTAGCAGCAATATATAGTCGCTTTTGATTCCCAACTTCAGGTATGCATCCATCAGCACCAGTTTGCCCCCAATATCCTTTCCCTTATTGGGCGCTTCCCTGAAGATCCGCCGTCCACCGGCCCCATCCTTCGTGTCGAATAGCCCGGGAGCAGCAGAAGCCTTCTTTCTGTGGTACGAACCAGCCGCCCCGTTGTAAAGCAGGTTATAAGGAAATGCCAGCCGGCTGGAAAAATAGGTCAGCCACTCCTGGTCGCGGCCATAGTAATTATGAAAGAAAAGGGACAATATTGGCTCTGTACGTTTCAATGAAGCGGTTGTTTAGGGTGTTGAGGCTACGCGTTACTTCCTCAATTGATCACTTTATCAACAATAAACAGCGGTCTTTTTCGCACCTGGTTATAGGTACGAAATACGTACTCCCCGATCAAACCAATGGACACCAATTGTACGCCGCTGAAAAACGAAATGGCAAAGATCAACGTATAATAACCTTCCGGCAACTCATAACCCATGATCTTTTTAAACGTCAGGTAGATCATGTACAGAATGGAAATAACGATACTGGTCAACCCGAGCCGGTACATCAGGTGAACAGGGAACTTGCTGAAATTGAAAATCCCATTAAAGGCCAGCTCCATCAGCTTCCGCAGGGTATATTTTGACTCTCCGGCATGTCGCTCCGCACGGTCGTACTCAAAACCGTACTGGTGGAAGCCTACCCAGGAACGCATGCCCCGCAAATAGCGGCTCTCCTCGGGCATGGAAACCATGATATCCCTTACCCGCTTGCTGATCATACAGAAGTCCCCGCTATCGATGGGAATATTGTAGTTGCTGACCATGCGCTGCAGCCGGTAATACGCCCAATAGGCGGTTTTCAGCACAAGGTTCTCTTTACGGTTCTTGCGCACCGCGTAAACCACATCATACCCTTCTTTCAGCTTGGCATAAAAGTCGGCAATCAGTTCGGGTGGGTCCTGCAGATCGCCATCAATGATCATGATGGCCTCGGTACCGTCGGCATGGTGCATGCCGGCCGATACCGCCAGTTGGTGACCGTGGTTGCGGGACAGAAATACTGACTTGAAACGCTTGTCTTTTTCCGAAAGCAGTTTCATGAGGTACGGTGTATTATCGGAGCTGCCGTCGTTGACCAGCACCACCTGTATGCTGACATCAAACGAATCCAGGATAGCCGTCATGCGCTCCACAAGCGCACTGAACGACTTCTCCTCGTTGTACAAGGGGGCTACGATTGATATGGTAGGAGCTTGCATGTTCATTCCTGCGATATAAATATTACTAATTCCGGGTTGGCTGCGTAAGGGTTAGCGAATGAAAGATCAGTCCCAGGTTGCGCACATCGGCCGACGCTTTATCCAGATCCTGTGGCCTGAAACTTTTATTCCGGACCACGGCTTTGAACAATACCTTTTGTTCCTGGAAGGCGTAAAGATACTCATAGCCCCCCTCTACCGCCGTTGTCTGAAAAGGCAGCAGCCGGTCATTGAGCACAACCACCGGGGTATCGCCCTGCGGCACATAACACGCCAGCTTCACCTTCACCGTATCCCCGGTAGTATACAGGTTGGGCAAATCGATAACGCCCTCGCCTGTAGTCCAGCGGTAAGCCTGCTGCCCGGCGCCTTCCTTCTCATGAAACCCGCTGAGAAACCCGGGAGCCGTACTGCCGACCGTATGGGTATTCAGCTTTGTCTCGGGTTTGAAGACGTTTAGCCGGTGACGGATCATCACCTCCCGGGCCTTGCCCGCAATTTCATTGTTATACCCCATGAGGCTTTCCAGGTTGGTGTTGGTTTTTAGATTCTCCGCCATTTTGATATAATATTGCTTCCGGTAAGGTGCAATCTGCCATTGGTTCTTATTCACAATAAGGCTGCACACCACAATGAGGACCAGCGGTACGGCATACACCAGCTTTTGTGCCGTGCGACGCTTGCCGCTATCGTTCAACAACAGTAGGAAAAACGTGGCCAACCCAAGAATGCCGGCAAAGGAAGCTGCCGTATAGCGCGAAGAAGCACCGTAATACACATCGTTGAAGTGCAGGCGGCCCACCAGGATCGTTGCATAAAGAATGAGCGTATACACAATCAGATTGATGGCAATAAGGCCTTCGAGCTTCTTCCGTTTTACAAACAAATAAAGGGCATAGCCATACATCAACAACAGGACCACCCCAACCACCGGCAAAAGCGAAAACACCGGGGACGAGGCTGGGTAGGAATCCTTGTCAATAAGGGTACCGGCATGGGCCGACAAAAAGAACTTGACAACAAAACCAGGTTCGTTGGTTACCCTTTTGAACGAATCACCCATATTCTGCGACATATTCACCTTTCCATACCCATCGTAAGGATGTTGAGCCGAATACCACTCGGCCAAAGAATTCGCCAGGAACGAGAATGCGATCAATACCACCGTCAGCCCTAGAACAACACGCCACTGGCGCACAGCGACCTTCTCGGGGAAAAGCCGGTAATTGACCAGCAACAGCACCAGAAGTGAAGCCTGGAAAGGCAAAAAATAAGCCGTGGCTTCCAGTATCGACACCAGCGAAAGAAGCACATACAAAGCCAGGGTATTCTTACGCGGAACAGGGCCGGTTCTCAGGTAGTATTTGTGCGCCATATCGATGCACACAAAGCCAAAAAACACCACCATATAATGACTGAATCCTCCGCCCCATAAAGACATCTCCCATTTGACGAGCGTAAAGATCACTAGCCCGGCAAGCACCGAAAAATAAAGTTGGTTGCGGCGGCTGAAATAGCCGGCATGTGTCCGTATGTAGTAAAGAGCTATCAGCAGCAGGATAATTCCGCTGACTATATTTTCAACAAACGTGTTATAGGCAAACAACTTGCTGTTGATGAACACCAGGATGGTGGAAATAAAGAACAAAAACGGGGAGCGGTAATAATAATCCTGTACCGATGCATCGTGATTGAGCATATGGTTCATATTGCCTGCCAGTATCTGGATTTGGTCCATATAAGCCACATCATAATAGGCGCGGAATAACCAAATCAGGTATCCGATAAAAAACACAACAATCGGCAGCAGGAAAAACTTACGCTTAAATAACTGATACATACTTCTTGTTTACGGGGCCGCTTGCAGGCCCAGGTCCTCTTTACTATTGGTTTGATGTAGGGCGAAAATTCACTTTTCCTTTCCTGACCGGCTCACGCAGGGGCTCCAGCCTTCAGAATGTCTACCATCATTTCAGCCGCAGCCTCAAAGGTGAAATAATTATTGATATACGCTGCCGCGTCTTCACTGGCCTTCCACAATGCTTGCGGATTGTCGTACAGGGCTATGACCTGGCGGGCAAAGGCATCGGCACTGTCATAGGCCCCGATAAAGGCCTCATAGTGGCCCGGGAACCCTTCGATCCCATACCTGGTGGACACTACCGGTAGGCCCTTGTGCATAGCCTCCACGGTTTTACCTTTTACTCCGGCCCCATAGCGCAGGGGAATAACGGCGATCCGGCAGGTGGCATATAAGTGCTCCAGTTCCTCATCGGTCACGTAGCCCTTGATGATGACGCTGTCGCTGGCTAGCGCCTTTATTTCCGGCGTCGGGTTCGATCCCGCCACAAGGAACTTAATGCTCGGAAGGGCAGCCTTTACCATCGGCCAAACCTCGCGCACAAACCACAGCACGCCGTCGATGTTCGGCAGGTGCCCAAAGCCGCCGACAAACAAAAGATCCTTCCGCTGCTCGAAAGAATCCACCGGCTTACTCGCCGTCTTATACATAAAGGGGCGCATCAACTGTACATTGAACGAAGGATCCAACGCCTGTATCACCTTTTGTTCTTCAGTGCTGGGTGTTAAGACGATATCGCTCTTACGGAACAGGGCCATCTCTATTTCCTTCCATTTACGGGCCTGCTCCAAAAGGGCTTTGTCCTTTTCTACTTCATAGCGCATCTGCTCCCGAAGGAAGTGCAGGTCATGACCATAGTATAAAATAGTAGCCCGCGAATGCTGCCTGAAGAAATCAATAAAGTTGATGGAGATGTGCGGCCGGTTCAGGTAGATGTAGTCGAACTTATCGCTGTTTTCCCTGAACCACTGCTGCCAGTTGTCACGATACCAGGGTCCATACAAAACTTCGATGCCCATCTGTTGCAACATAGTAGTATACGGCTCGTGGCGGTAAAAGTTCTCACCGAGGAACTTCACGTTGTAACCCAGCTTCACAAACAACTCCAGGTACTGGAACGTGGTCCGCGAGCCCGCATCTTTATCAAACTGCGGCACATAATGATCCACCATCAGCAGCGTCTTCCTGTGGCGGCTGCGGTCCTTGGCCCAGAAGACATTCTCGGCGTTGGGGAACTGTTCGCTTTGCAGCACGCCCTTCCACTTCTCGTAGAACTTCCGGTTATTGAGCTTCTGGTATTCCTTGATCGATGAAATGTTGCTGGCCTTTGAATCGCTGCCGTGCGAATAGCCTTCGTAATGCACCACCTCCGAAAGGGGCTGGTACAACACCTTGTAGCCCTTCTGCCGAATGGCAAAGGCCAGGTCCGAATCCTCGCAATAGGCCGGCGTATAGCATTCGTCAAAACCACCCAGTTCGTCCCACAGGCTCTTCCGCACCAGCAGGCTGGCGCCCGATAGGTAGTCCACTTCCTTTACATAGTTGAACTGGGGCAAATCGGGGTTCTGGCGGTTGCCGAAATTCCAGCCCGAAGCGTCGTTCCAGATAATGCCCCCGGCCTCCTGCAGCGTGCCATCGGGATATATCAGCTTGGACCCGGCCATGCCCACAGTCGCATCACGCTCCATCAGGCGCACCAGCGAAGAAAGCCAGGCAGGCTTTACTTCCGTATCATTGTTGAGGAAGTGGATGAATTTACCCTTCGCAAATGATGCGGCGTGATTGCAGTTCTTCAGGAAACCCTGGTTCTGCTCATTGCGCACATGCACCACGTTTTCGAAGTAGCGGGCAATGTCTTTTGTTTCATCGGTTGAGCAGTCATCGGCCACGATTACTTCGTAGGCTACGTCCCTGGTATGCTCCAGGATGGAGGCAATGCACTTTTCATTCATCTCCCAGGCGTTGTACACCGGGATAATGATCGATACCGTAGGTTCCAGGAACAGGGGTAACGTGCGCACGGGGATCTGCCTGGGCGCAGAATGCACTGCCTTTACCGGTGTGGCTGCCGGGACTGAGGTTAAGGAGTCTTTCCGGTTGCGCAGGAAATTCACCGTCTGCTTGACCAGCCGGTAGTGTGTGGAGCGCTCGTTCAGCAGCTTTCCTTTCAGCAGATAATATTTATCCAGGACCTTCCAGCCATCCGAATCATAGATCGTGACCAGTTTGTTGTTCACATCGCTTAACTGCTGTCGTGTCAGCGAAAAGTTGAACTGCAGGTCCTGGAACAACCGCTCTTTCTCCTGCAGCTGGCCCGATACTATGGAAGCCTGTGCGGTAAGGTCCGCATTCTTTGCGTCACTCTCGTTAAGTGCCTGCTGTAGGGCCAGGAGCTTATGCTGCTGCCCGGCCAGTTGCTCTTTATAGCTTTCATTTTCCAGGCACAAGTTGGTGATCTGCTCCTGCAGGGTGATGATCTGCTTCTGCTGGCCGGCAATCTGCTCCTGCTGACTTTCTATTAAATTCTTTTGCTGTTCGGCCTCGACCCTATACTGTTCCACCTGCTTCTGCTGCGCCTGTTCCTTTAAGGTCCTGATGACCGCTTCGTTCTGCTCCCGTTCCCGATCCAGGCGCAGGGCCCACGCCGAGCGGTCTTCCACCTGCTGCTGCAATTCCACTATGCGGTCTACCTGGGCAAAATAACTTTTATCGGTCTCCCACACGACTGATGCCAGGGGTGCATCACTCACCGGTGCATCGGAAGCTACGGCCAGCAGGTACTTACCCTCCCGGGTCTGGCCCTGCTCCTGCCAGCTGACACGCCGAACGGTCGATACCTCCGCGTGATCAATGGGCAGGATCGAACTGACGATGTCAAAGCCCTGCTCCAGGAAACAAACATGACCAAAGCGACATTCCAACAGGGCTTTGAAGTCCGCGCGGCCCAGTTCGTGCACATGGAAATGATTTTCGTGCCCGTAACGATTACTATAGTTTTCTTTATCCGGGGTGGAAACCACAAAGACACCGTCACTTTTCAACACCCGCTTGACTTCGGACAAAAACCGCTCCTGCCCTTCGGCAGAGACATGCTCCAGCGTCTCAAAGGAGATCACCACATCCACAGAAGCATCTTCCACAGGAATAGCTTCCACGCTGCCCTGCAGAAAATGGGTATGGGGGAACTGCGAAGCGTACTTAGTTACAGCGTGCACTATGCACTCTTCACTGATGTCAACCCCAATAACTTTTTTAGCACTCCTGGCCATCAGGGCACTACCGTAGCCTTCTCCGCAGGCAATGTCCAGCACCACCTTTCCCTTTACCAGGGGAAGGATGCTGTGATAGCGGTGCAGGTGCTCCACGCTGATCTCGTCTTTGCTATTTTCAACAGGTATGTATCGTTCGCCTGTAAATTCCATCATGTCATCTTTAGGTGGTCCAGGAAAAGTGACCACTGGTAGTAAATTGAAAGTTGCGGCAATAGCCCGGGTAGTTTTTCAGGGTTTCCAGCACCCGGAAGCGCGTATTGCCGGGACAATAAAAGAACATAAAGCCTCCGCCACCCGCACCACTGATCTTGCCTCCCGTGCTGCCTGCCTGCCGGGCCGCCTCGTAGATCTCTTCGATCAGCTGGTTGGAGATGCCTTCAGCCATCTGCTTTTTCTGCTGGAAGCCATAATCCAGGATCTCACCGATGGTATCGATGTTTCCCCGCAGCAACGCCTCTTTCATCTGGATTGCCTGCTCCTTTAAATGGTGCATGGCTTCCAGCGGCTTTTTATTATCACTCTTCACATTTTTGCTTTGCGTTTCAATGATGGTCGACGATAAGCGGGTAGTGGAGGTGAAATACAGCACCAGGTTGTTCTCCAATTCATAGAGGTGCTCGCGCTTGATGCGCAGGGGATTGACGATTACCTTATCGTTGGCATAAAACTCCATGAAGTTCACCCCTCCAAAAGCAGCTGCATACTGGTCCTGCTTTCCGCCGGCCATTTCCAGGTCAAAGCGTTCGATCTCGAAAGCCAGGTGCGCAATTTCGTACTCCCCTAAAGGAAGGCGCAGCCATTGCACAAAAGCCGACAGGATGGAGATCACCAGCGAGGAAGAAGTACCCAGGCCACTGCCTACCGGTACATCCACGTGCGTGGTGATGCGAAAAGCCAATGGCTCCCTGATAAAGCCGTCCCGCACCAGGCGGTTGTAGATGCCTTTTACCAGGTCGTTCCGCCCGTTAATAGGCAGCGACAGTGAAGCCGCGAACTGCTCGGCATCCTTGCGGTCAATGGACTCGATAATGATCTGGCCGCTGGTGAGCGGCTCAATAGTAGTTTGTGCGTACAAATTAATGGTCGCATTCAAGATGGCGCCACCGAAAAGATCAGAATAGGGACTCACATCAGTGCCTCCACCGCCTAATCCCAAACGTAAAGGAGATTTACTCCTTATTAACTTAAACATAACCCGAAAACCTATTGTTGGCCTTATTCTGCGAATAAAGCCTCTTCAACTAATTGACAAATAATATGACCCAGCGTGATATGTGACTCCTGGATACGCGGGGTATCGGTAGAAGGAACCGGCAGCAGCAGGTCACTCACCTCCTTCATTTTGCCGCCTGTAGCGCCGGTAAACCCAACGGTGGTCATCCCCATCTTGCTGGCCTGCTCAAAAGCCAGGATAATGTTGGCGGAGTTGCCGGAAGTGGACAGGCCAATCAGCACATCGCCGGGACGCCCACTGCCCTTGATAATGCGCGCATAAACCTCATTGTAGCTGTAGTCGTTGGCCACCGCTGTCAGGTAGGAAGTATTCACATGCAAGGCCTCCGAGGGCAGCGGGTCACGGTCCTTGTAGAACCGCCCACTAAACTCGGCCGCCAGGTGCTGGGCATCAGCAGCGCTGCCGCCATTGCCGCAGAAAAGCACTTTATTGCCGTTCTGAAAAGCACGAATTACGAGCTTTGAAGCTTCCACTACCGTGGAAATAAGAGCGGCATCCCTTAAAATGGAAGCCTTCACCTCGATAGAAGATTGTATAATAGCAGCTACCTGCTTTTCAGTAGTTATTGGATTTAAAATATCAATCATAAATAGCCCTGGTAAGAAAAAACACAGATTTTATTAGCTAAAGAAATATTTGATCCTGTCTTTGATCACCCCCAGCAGGCTTCTGTGCTCATAAGTACGCTTATACCACTCCAGGTCCTGCCGCATGCGATCCAAATCGCTCAGCAGCTTGTTAATCAGCTGGCGGTTGCCATCGATGTTGCGCTGGCTGTCGGCAACCTTATCCTGCAGGGTTTGCAGGCACTGGTCCTTCATCTCCAGCTGCGCGCGCAGGTGGCGGATCTCCTCCCAGTTGTTTTCAATGGTCTTTTGCTTGGCAGCCAGTTCCTTCTGCAGCTGCAGCTCAATGCCTTTCAGCGACCGGAAGATCTCGCTCTCCAGGTCCGGCTGGGTTAAATTGTAGTTATCGGGTAGCAACTTTCTCAACATAGTAGTTAGTTTAAAACCCAGGCCGGCTTTTGATCAGCCCCCGCCCGGTAGTTGGTGTATATATCCCTATATTTTTCGAAATTCCGCTGCATATCAAACTCGGTGGTACAGATCTGGCGGGAGAATTCTCCCATCACCTGTAGCATCTCCCGGTTATTGTGATAGTTCAGTATTTTCACGATCGCTTCCTCTTCCGAGGCAAACAGATCGCCGTTCAGACCACTTTTGATCACATCCTTATTGCCGACACAGTCGCTTAGGAGCATGGGCTTTCGTAGGGCAAGAGCCTCTAGAACGGCAAAAGAGAGCCCTTCGTATGAAGATGTGGATAAGTAGATGTCCGCATCGGCCATCAGCGCCTTCACCGCTCCTTCGCTGATCCAGCCGGTCACGGTGATGTTGGAAGCCTTCAGCAGCGGGCGGTCGGGGCCATCGCCTGCCCAAATGAACTCAAACTGGGGAAACTCCTCGAAATACCGGGCAATCTGGTTGAACAGCGCCGGGTTCTTCTGGTCCACAATGCGGCCGCTGGTGATGACGCGGAACGTATCCTTGTCGCGCCGTGGCCTGGGCACATAGGCGGGGGCGGCCTTCAGGCAGATGCCGTTGTTTACGTAGGAAGCGGAAATGCCGATCTTTTCGTATTCCTCCAGCTCCGACTCCGAGCAGCACACCACGCGGCCCCCCATACCATGACCGATCTTTTCAAGCTGCTCGTACAGGTAGTTGCTCAGGAAGTTGCCTCCCGACAGGAAGGGCGCCCCGTTGGGGGTATACACCACGTTGGAGATGCCCGCCAGGCGGCAAGCCAGCCGTCCCAGCAGGCCGCTTTTGGAGGAGTGCAGGTGCACCGCATCCACCAGCCCTTTGTTCTTCAGGCGGCGCAGGATCTTGTATAATTCGTTCAGCGCACGGAAATCACGCAGGGGATGGATGGAGCGCTGGGCCGACTGCCAGCGGATAAAGCGAACATTCTTGCGGGGAAAGGTCTTCTTCACTTCGGCGGCCGTCATCACCTGGCGGCGCTCTCCATGCAGAACGATGTGTGTATCGTTGGGCATGGCCTCCGTCAACGACTTGACGAAAACCGCTATGCCGGCAGCGAAAGGTTCTACAACATGGAGGATTACCATAGGTATATTGAATTGTTTAAAATCCTTGCATCCATTACTGGCCTGCAGTTGTTTTGGTTAATAATCGTGTTTAGACGCTATTACCGGGCTTAGGTTTAACAGTTCTTCACGAAAGCCCGTAAAAATAGCTTTTAATCCCTCGTGCTTAACTGCTTCTCCACCACAAAATCAGGCGCTGCGGAACAAAGAGAAGCAATTTCATCTTAAAGAAACTTAAAATTTGTCGCCCATGGTCATTTCCGAACCTCTGCACTACTCTCAGGCGGCTCTTCAGCTGCGCCTTCCGGTTACTCATTGAAATGCCTCCTTCCGTCAGGGCGCAGGTCACCAGGTCCTCACCCAGGATAGCCGAGCGCCCTGCCCGCACCATGCTCCAGAATAGTGCATAATCTTCTGCGTGCGGGTATTCGTAGGGATAAAGCCCCACCCGCTCCAGCAGCCCTGTCCGAAACATGACAGTGGGATGGATGAAAACGTTGCGCCCGTGCATTTCTTTTATGATCGCCTCATGCTCCACCGGGGTTTTATACAGGTAAGAGTGGCTCCCATCTTCACTTTCAAAGGTGCACCAGGTGCCCAGCAGGCCCACTTCGGGATGGCGGTCCAGGAAGGCCACCTGGCGCAGGAAACGCTCCGGGTGGCAGGTGTCGCTGCAGTCGAGCCGCGCCACGTAGCGGGCGGTGGTGTGCTGTTGGATCCAGCGCAGGCCGGTATTGAGCGCCCCGGTAATGCCCCCGTTCTGCGGCAGGCGGAGGAGCTGAAAGGGCACCCCGGTGGCCTGGAGTTGCTCCTCCGTCACCGGGTCGCGGCTGCCGTCGTCCACCACCACCACTAAGTAATTTTCCTTAGTGTAGTGGATGGAAAATATTGTGCGCAATAAACCCTCCGGGTTGTTGTACACGGGGATCAGCACACAAAAATGAAGGTCGGCGGACAACATGGGCGCAAAGATAGAGGAGGGAGCAGGGAATTAGGAATTGGGTTCCGATAGCTATCGGAATAGGGATTAGGAATTAGGAGGGGGAGTGGTCTTTACCTTCACAAATCACCGGTCCATACTCCCTATATAACGGGTATCCAACCAGTATTAGATCAGTATCTATATAGATACTAGTTATATACTGGTCAGATACTGGTTTGATACTGGTCGGATACTGGTCAACCCCGGAGGAGGTGGGGCGGAAAGCACTTCTTAGTAGTGTAAAAAATACCCATAAAGGGGTGTTTGCGACAAAGAAAAAAGGAGCCGGAGCTCCTTTGAATACGGGTAAATCGGCTGTTGCTGTAGGCAACCCAAAGCTCGCAGCTCGCAGCTAATAGCTCGCAGCTTCTCTATTGTACTTTCGCCTTAAACTTCGTAATGGCCTCCTTCGTAAAGGAGCTCAGCACCAGGCGGCCGCTGATCTCGGCCCGCTGGCACAGCAGGTCGTCCCAGTGCTCGGTGCCCTTCCAGAAGATCTTCTTCAGCTCGGCCATGGCCTGGGGGTTGGAATGGGCCAGCTGGTTGGAGAGCCGCGATACCGACTCGTCCATGCTTTCTATGGAGGGGTGCACTTCGGCGAAGAGTCCTTTGCGGCGGGCCCAGTCGGAATTGCGCCACATGGCCGAATCGATGGCGATCTGGCTGAAGGCCGAAGCGCCGATCTTGCGCTCGACGGCCGGCCCTACCACAAAGGGCCCGATACCGATAGCCAGCTCGGAGAGCTTGACATCGGCGGTTTCGTAGGCAATAGCATAGTCGACGGCGGCGGCCAGGCCCACGCCCCCGCCCACGCATTTGCCGTGAATGCGCCCGATAATGAGCTTGGGGCAGGTGCGCATGGCGTTGATGACGTTGGCAAAGCCGCTGAAGAACTCAAAGCCGCGCTTCTCGTTTTGTATCTGGGTGAGCTCGTCGAACGAAGCGCCGCCACAAAAGGCTTTCTCGCCGCGCGAGCGGAGGACAATTACTTTGGTATCCTCATCCCGCCCGGCGGCATGGATCTCGTTGGCCAGGTTCACCAGCAGGCGGTGGGGCAGGGAGTTGCCCTGGGGATGGAAGAACTCAATGGTGGTGATGCCCTTATGGGTTTCACTGGTCACATAGCCGTTATCAAAATCCTGAAGCATAAAATCTAAGAGTTTAAATGAGATGAAGGAGAAAAAGAGGGCTTTACGAAATTATTAAAAACCCTATGAATTCCTTCCTTCATCTGTTCTACTTTAAAATTCAAAAGCATGCCATCCTTTATATGAAGCAGCTTCAAATACGTCATTAATTGTTTGTAATGCACTGCCAATAGATAATCAACTGATTTTACCTCTATGATTAACTGCTTTTCTATTATTAAGTCTACCTTATAGGCATGCTCAATGAATAAGTCCTCATAATTGATGGGCATTACCAGTTGACGGTCAATCTGCAATCCTTTCTTATTCAATTCATAGCAGAGGATTTCCTCGTACACCTTCTCATAACATCCAGGACCAATAGTAGAGTGAATCTTAATGGCTGATTCAATTACCGACCCAGTTAATTCATTTATCTCCATACCTATTGGTTTGGTCTTATGAGGTAAACTCTTTGGCCCCTTTTACTCCTTTTTCCTCTTAGCTACCATGGTAAGGATCGTTGCTACCGCAACATGCTCGCCCGTTTCGTCGGTGACTTCCACCAGCCACTTGACGATACCCTTCGGAAGGTCGTTTTCATCCCT
>DASWYM010000444.1:0-13551 GCA_036404975.1 Chitinophagaceae bacterium | reverse complement strand
ACCAATTCCGTTTCGAGCGTGTGATCACCAAAGTGGAAGGCCATAAAGTATTTATTGATAACCCGGTGGTTATGGCCATGGAAGCAAAATATGGAGGAGGGTTTATCTATAAGTATGAATTCAACGGGCGTATTTCAAATGTAGGCGTGGAACACATCTATTTCGAATCGCAATATGCCAATGACACTGCCGAAAACCATTCGTGGGATGCGGTACTGATGGACAAGGTAGAACATGGATGGGTACGGAACGTAACGGCCAGGTACTTTGCCTATTCCTGCGTGAATTTGGGAGGAGGCGCTAAAAACATATCCGTGCTTAATTCCAACTGTTTCGATCACAAATCGGTAATCACTGGCGGACGCCGGTATTCCTTCAATAACAATGGCCAGCTGAACCTTTTTATGAATTGTCATGCGACCGATGGAAGGCATGATTTCGTAACGGGTGCCCGGGTGTGCGGTCCGAATGTTTTTGTAAACAGCACGGCCAGGAGAACACATGCCGATATTGGACCACACCACCGGTGGGCCATGGGTACCCTATATGATAATATTGTCACTGATGGTGAGATCAACATACAGGACCGTGGCAACTGGGGCAGCGGCCATGGCTGGGCTGGAGTAAATCAGGTAGTATGGAACTGCACGGCAAAAAGAGCGGCTATCCAGAACCCCTGGGTAAGCGGCAAAAATTATTGCATCGGGCTTAAAGGGGGTCGTTATGAAGGTCGCTTAACGGAAAAGCCATCAGGAGAATGGGAAGGACAAAATAAGGAAGGGCTTCAACCCTCCTCATTATACCTGGCCCAATTAAAAGCCCGCCAATCGGCAAAAGAGAAGCACGCTGTGAGCAAATCCAAACCTTACTGCCAATAAATACACCCCAGCATGGAACAACCACCCTACGCAGGCCCTCAGGCTGAACAGCCAACCAACCCTTTGGACCCAAAACACCTTTCGCGTCGCACCTGGCTGGGGCGGGTTTCCCTGCCGGCCCTGACTGCAGCGGGTGCCGGGCTGCTGGGGCTGAAGGCGTCTGCCTCTCCTGCCTCCGGCGATGATAAAAAGCCTGGTGGCAGCCACACGTTTAACGTCCGGGACTATGGCGCCAAAGGCGATGGTAAAACCCTCGACACCCGGGCTATACAGGCTGCCATCGATGCCTGCTACAGGGACCAGGGCGGAACGGTGCTCATTCCCGCGGGGACCTTCCTTTCCGGCACGCTGGAGCTTAAATCCAACGTAACGCTGCACCTGGCAGCGCAGGGCAAGCTGTTGGGAAGCCCTCGCCGCGAAGACTACGAGGCAGGCAAAGGCGTGCCACCGGGTAACGGTAATATTGTGTTCCTCTATGCGGTAAACGCCGAACAGGTGTCTATAGAGGGGAAAGGCACTATTGATGGAAACGGGGCCACCTTTTACAACGGCAAAGGTGATAACACCGGTCCGGGTCAGCACGGCGTTGGTGGTAATTTCGACCGGCCCCACCTGGCCATATTTTACCAGTGTAGCCGTCTGACGCTTCGTGATGCATTCTGCAGGGCCAGTGCGTATCATTGCTTTCGCATGCTCCAGTGCAGGGAAGTGAAAATTGATGGGGTACGTATTTACAACCGGGTAAATAAGAACAACGACGGCTTTCACTTCAATAGCTGCCAGTATGTACATATTTCCAATTGTGATATACAGTGCCAGGACGACGCCTGCGCCCTTTTTGGCAGCAATAAGTTCGTCACGGTTACTAATTGCAGTTTTAGCACCCGTTGGTCCATCTTTCGCTTTGGCGGTGGGGAATCACAGAATATCGCGGTCTCCAATTGCCTGATATACGACACCTATGGTTGTCCCATTAAGGTTAGTGCCGGAAGAGCCAGCATCGAGAATTTTACGTTTTCCAATATCGTAATGAGGAATGTAACCGGTCCTATCGGCATTGGTTTTAGTGGTGTTTCCTCTAATTCATCCGGAAACACACCTGCTGCCACCAAGCCCTATATACGCCATATTGTTTTCAATGGCATCCGTGCTACTACAGTGAAACAGCCGGTGAACCATCCGGACATCCCTTTTGATGTAAAGGTTTATGAAGGGGAAAAAAATTCCTGCATCACGCTGAATGCCATGGGTGATTATTACCTGGAGAATATCAGTTTCACCGATGTACATGTAAAATTTGCCGGTGGCGGCACAGCCGGGCAGGCAGCTAAACGAAAGGTGCCGGCTGTAGCCGCCGAGTATTTTGGCGTTTGGAATGAGGCACCCGGCGGTCCTCCCGCCTACGGTCTCTATGCCCGTAATGTGAAGGGGCTATCGTTGCAAAATGTGCGTTTGGAATATGAGGACATGGAGGCACGGCCTGCGGTAATACTTGACCACGTGCAGGACGCATCTGTCATTGGTCTGAGTGTACAAGGCAGCCTTCAGACAGAAACAGTAAGGGTCATCAATTCAAAAGATGTTCTGTTAACAGCCGTCCGGCTACTCACCCCTGCAAAGGTGTTTTTGCAGGTGGAGGGGGCATTGTGCGAAAACATTACCCTGGAAGGTGGCGACCTGACCAAATCGGCACAAACCATCTCCTTTGAAAATGGTGCCTCAAAAACCTCGGTAAATTACAAAGCATAAATTCAGATAATTAACATGAGATTTCTGCTGTCTTTTTTATTACTATCCACAGCAGGCAATTGCCAGCAAAAATTTGAAGTGGTAAAGATCAGTGATGACGCTAATATCCGCTCTGACCAACGTCCCATACCTGTTGGCTTTTATGATGCCCAGGCAAACAAGACCTTCGTTACCTGGATGGGCAAAAAAAGCCAGGCCATAGTAAAGGAATTTGATCATAACAGGCAACAATGGAGTGAGGATAAAGTTGCCGGCACTCCTTTATTCATAGATAAACATAATTATCCTGGCATGCTACAGGGAAAGGATGGAAGGATTTATGTATTTTATGGTTGCCACAACTCTACGATGCGCATGGCGGTGTCACCTAAACCTTCCAGTATTGAGGGCCTATGGGAAGACCGGTTTATTGACAGTGCCCAAAGGGCCTCCTACCCTGCCCCGGTGATTACCACAGAGGGAACATTTTATGTTTTTTACCGCGATACCCGCAAAAGCAATAGCCATGCGGATGATCGTCCGTACCAATATGTAAAATCAACCGATGGTGGTAAAACGTGGAAGCGCCGGATGGCCATAGACCCCTACCCCCGCACCACAGACAATATGTGTGAGGTGTACAATGGCAAGGTTTCTTACCAACCATCCCTAAACGGGCAGCCTTCCCGGATTCACCTGGCCTGGACCATCGCTGGTGAAAAGCGGGGCAAACATGCACATGCTACTTACGGCCGAAATGTATATTATGCCTGGCTCAACCCTGCCAATGACCACCTGTACTCTATCAAGGGAGTTGATTTAGGCGCTTCCATTGATTCTGTAGAAATGGATCAGCATTGCCTGGTGCTGGATACGGGCATACCGGAGACCGGCCACCTGGCCGGCTTGCAGGTTTCTGTTCACTTTCGGGATAACGGTCTCCCGCTGATTTACTTTGATAATCAGCTTATGGGAGGACCAGGGTCGGCTACGTGGACCGGGAGGGACTGGGTCTTCTCCCCCATAGGGGAAAAAAAACCGGAAGACAGGGAATTACGCGATCCCAGAGAACTGGAAAAGATCGGTGCCGAATCCTTTAGAGTCTATAAACCAAGTGGTCGGAAAATAAATGTATACAAAACAATAAACGCCGGAAGGGACTGGGAATTAGAGTCTGTTATTCCAGTAGAGGCGGAAGTGGACAGGGTTTATACTATTGCCAACGCTCACCATGAAGCAAAGCTGCTGATTACCGAAGCGGGTGACCGGGATATCCATACACCAAAAAGAGACGTTTTTATTGGAAAGCTGATTTCTTCACACTAACAGCCCCTTGCGTTGGCGGCAATAACCCGCTACAGCAAACAGCAGCCAGAGGAGAACCGTAACTACTGATGGTTGTTCTACATCCGGTTCGGGGAACAGGTAATTCCCGGACGAAACGGACAACACTCATTTACCGACCACAGCGAAGAGCAGGGAATTCCCTGCTCTTCGCTGTGGATAACAGTGTCTTCAATTCAGGCACCTATCTACGCAACAATGCAGTGGCACACCATAGTACCGGTGCCTGTCCGTGCAGGTCGCCCACATTTCTTTTGCGGTCCAGATAATACTGGCGATCGTTCTTCTTGTTGGTGCCTTCACATACATCTGTAATGTCGCCGTTCTCGTTAATGTAGGTAATGAGGCTCAGCCATGCCTTGCGGGCTGCAGGTCCATAAGTTTTGGCATCCAGCCATCCTTCCTTTACCCCGGTTATGAAGGCGAAGGTGAACATTCCGGTGCAGGAGGTTTCTTTCCAGGAGGCCGGGTCATCGATCAACTGGCGCCACATACCGTCTTCTGCCTGGTATTTCAATAGGGAAACCATCATGCTTTTGTACCCCTGCATAATACGGGGTCTATCCGGGTTATCCTCAGGCAATGATCGTAGCAGCTCACTCATTCCAGCTGCCATCCAGCCATTACCCCTACCCCAGAAAAACGGTACATCCGGAGCGTGGTAAAACAGGCCGTTAGGACGCTGCAGGGAATCCAGGTAAAATACCATCTCCCTGGCTGCCCTGTCTATATAATAGCGGTTGCCCGTAGCCCGGTAGGCCTGCGCCTGCACCGCTGTAATCATAAACATATCATCGATCCAAAGGCGGGTTTGCCACGTAAGCCCTTTGTTGTAAAAGCGGTGAGATTCTTCTTTTACCCTGGGACCTTCAGGTGGTCCCCACTGCTTATCAGCGATGAACTTTCCCAGGGTCAGGTACTTTTGTTCCTTTGTTTGAATATAAAGTTCAAGGGGTACAGATCCGAAGACCGTATAGTCTACGTGATCCGGCTTTGGTATCAGTGTATCACGGGAACCAAATAATGGTTCAAAGCGCTGGGCCAGTTGCAACAATAACGTTTTATTATCCGTTTGCCTGGCAAAGGTCAGGGCCCCATACCACGTACAGGTTTCCGGGTAAGTAATCACCCTGGGAGGTGTTGCACGGTTAAAGTTCTGGTGAGGCAATGCCAAATAGCGAGCTGATACAACAGCACCTACTTCCTGAGGAGTTGCACCTTTGGGAAATGGCTCCAGACCGGTAGTAGTGCTTCGTTTTTTTGTGGTGGTGCAACCTACAGCCAGGAATAGCTGGGTGGCAGCCAGGGCAGCAAATAGGTATTTACCCGTTTGTATTTTCATAATCGTTCAACTTCATAATTGAGGTAATAGAATTAAATGGATCATTATTTGCAAAAAGATATTCTCATGCGTTAGGTCCGCTTAGGAACAGCCTTTGTTTTACCAAACTGTTTGGGCTTATAGTTTTTTACCGGTTGCACTTCAATCCAGGCTTTTTCTTTACCGTTCTCTTCCATCAAACAGGACGTAAAGAAGGCGGTTACCCATCCTTTTTTATTTGCATATACAAATGGACGTTCCCTGCGCCTGAAAGTAAGTGCGGTACCGTCATCATATAGAACTGTTTTGGTGTAAACAGATTCAGAAGATACCAAATGAAAATTAATACCGTCTGTAGAATAGTATTGGGCTCCATTCTTATTTACCCCTGTGGCATCACCGCGAAAATCACTCAGAATAACATTATACTGACCCGATGCCCACCAGATTGTAGGATCTTCCAGTTGGTTCATACCCGGAAGGAGATTGTGCCCTTCTTTAAGTAATGTATACGGCGCATTAAACGCTGGAGCAGTATATGCCTGCGCCACCCTTATATCCTTTACAGAACGTCGCCCAAATACATATATACTCCCATCTTTTCGCACCAGCGGAGCGGGATTTGAAAAGGGCATGGGTAATTTATCTACCCGTATCCAGGGACCCGTTATGGCCTTGGAATAAGCATAGCCTGTTTCATTGGCTGAGGAGATATAGTAGAGGACATACGTATCCCCCACTTTTACGATCTTCGGGTTGTGCGCCCGGTCGTTGTCCCAATACCCATCTCTTTTCTGTAACACTATTTCCTGGAAAGTATAGGGACCATAAAGATCATCAGAGGTAGCCCGGACCACTTCAGAATGCTTTGTCCATCCCCCCAAACCATATTGTTCCGGCCAGCGGGAAGCAAACATATGATAGGTTT
Organism: Chitinophagaceae bacterium; assembly: GCA_036404975.1. GTDB lineage: Bacteria > Bacteroidota > Bacteroidia > Chitinophagales > Chitinophagaceae > Flavisolibacter. Next base: position 7,352 of record DASWYM010000444.1, on the reverse strand, counting down.
TACCTACCTTGATTACCGTTGGGCACCACAGAATGTAGCCTTCCATTTTAAAGCCCCCGTTTTTTATTGCCGGCTTTACATACTCTTTAATGGTTTGTGCCTGCAGTCCCGGAGAAAACAGCCAGACTAAAAGTAACACGGGGCACTTCCCTATAGTTTTTAGCAGACGCATAAAGGAATGTTTACTGCTCAGCACGTTGCTTTTGAACCGTCAGCGCAAGGTTTTTCCCGGTCAGACGGTATTGTAGCTGCGCTTCAAATAAGGATGAGGGGTGTACCATTTCTCCTGGCTGTTCATTGATGCCCGTATTTTCAAAAGTCACTTTGGTATCCGATTGAAAGCCAATCAGAATCGGGGAAGCAATGGTATAATTCCTCCTGCGGTTCATATCCCAGAAATTATAATGGTAATCCCGGGAGGCACTGTGCCGGAAATTCCACAATACCAGGTGTTTGCCATGATGCGGATGCCCGGGCTCGGGTCCGCCAAGATTGGAAAAGATCCCGCCTTTGATGTCATCAAAAAGGGTGGCATAAGGTTGCCCTGAATGTATATCGAAATTCTGATCTTTTTCCAACGAGCACTGGGTGATCACCGTACCGGCAGCGCCGTAGCCTGTACCGGGTCCATGGTGCTGCGCACCATTGAAATGACAGTTTTTTACCAGCACACCATATCCAGTACGGGCGTGTACCGATGTGTGTCCTTTTTTCCCTTTGAAGATCACATTTTCTACGGTTACGGCATATCCGGCCCTGAAGTTCAGCGCATCATTCCAGGAATCAAACACACAGTTACGAACCCAACTGTTCTTGGCGTATTCCATAGCCACCGCCATGTACGCATTATCATGGATGGCATTCTTGTGGTGCACAAACTCTTCGGGATAGGTTTTCCAGTTGCTGGTGAATAGTATATCCTCTACGCCGCATTCTTCCAGGCTGCTGTAGGAATGCAGTTCAAACGGAGCGGCACTGACCATTTTCACGTCGATGTGCAAGGGATTTTTGAATTTAACCCGCCTGCCCTCGATTCGTTCAATAGTATGAATTTCAGCTATATTCATACCTCCTTTTTCTCCGAATAGCCTGGTCCAGACGGGTTTGAGTTCCAGAGGCGCAAAATACCAGCGGGTGTATTCCTCGCTTTTATGCCGCAACACCACGTCCTGTCCCACTTTGAGCGAAGAAGCGTCCGCAACTTCTACCCAAAAACTTTCACGGAGAGCCTCTCCGGTTAAAGTAGTTAATTTGCCGGTTTTGTTTTCATCAGGCTGGAAAATGATCGACCGCTTGTTTACCCACATATTGGCCTGGTGAATCTCTGTGCCGCCCAGTCCGCTGCCGGTTCCCTTGAGCACAATATTGCTATGGGTGATCCGTATCTGCCGCCTGTTATTGGTATCGGCAGCCAAAAGGTACTTTCCTGACGGAAAAAACACGACCCCCCCTTTATTTCGCTGCGCCGCATCGATGGCGGCCTGAATACCCACCTCGTCCGACTGATTATCATTTGGTGAGGCACCGTAATCGGTTACCCTGAAGTATTTTTGACCAGACACATCTGGAATAGGTTTTTCAGAAAAATGATAACCTGCGTACGAAAAATCGGGTAATACAGGCGTGGTGCCGGTACGCCTGGCCACCACAAAATCCTGCCAAAGGGGCACTGCTTTTTGGGCATCAACTCCGGCCATTGCTCCGAGCAAAAGGCCACTTAGAATTATTTCTTTCATATTGTGAATAATATTAGAATGCTGAATACAGACACAAACGGCCTTACTGGCCGACAGTTGCCGTTGCCTTATTCTCCTGAACGTTATCCAGGGTCTTCGTAACACCGGAAACTTTGTTCTTAGAAAGTCGTATGCCCTTACTCCTGGCGCCCTCTACCCGTACAAAGGCCGCTGCCGGGCCACTAGCTGAGGTCCTGCTAATGGAGGCACCTTCCACATTTTCCAGTCGTATGATAGCCTGCGCATTAGAAGTCTGGGGTATATGCCACCCCTTTACCTCTATATCTGTCCCGTCTTCGCAAATCAGTGCCGGGCGTACGTCATTATTCCGAAGCCGAAAGGTGATATTTTTCAACTTCAGTCCCTTGACATGCCTGGCCCAAATCCCGTAAGCCGGTATAATCGGACCAAAGGTCTTTATCTCCGGATATTGATCTTTAGCCTCTGGAACGGCATGCCTTGATTGAACAGCGGTACCGGTGCCCAGCAGATCTATTTCTATATTTTCAAGGGTGAGGTTGGTAATGTAATGTCCGGGCACCCCGGTAATCAGGATGCCGGAAGGAGGCTTGAGCTGGGCACTATCGGCTGCCTTGGCTTTTACATTTTTGATCACCACATTTTCAAAAGTCCCGGTCGTCTGTTTCGTGTCCTGCCCTTTACGGAACACACTCAACCTGGATCCCAGGCGAAAAAGCATGGGGGTTCTTACTTCCTCCATCGTAATGTTGGAGATCTCTATGTTCCGCAGGTGGGCTCCGTCCACGGTCAGCAATTTGATACCACCATTCTTGGTATCATAAATATGGCAGTCAGAAATCTTTATATTTTCAAAAGGTGCCATGGATTCTGTACCCATCTTAATGCCGGCCTGGTTGCTTTTGAGGCGCAGGCCACTTACCTCTATATCCCTGCACGCCATCTTGCTCGAGGTGGTCTTAAACACCAGTGCATCATCGCCACTGACGATATCACAGTTCCGGATGCGCACCTGCTGGCTGCCGTCTATCCCAATACCATCATTGTGTGCTACACCCACACTGACAATCTTTACGTTTTCAATCTGAATCTGCCGGGACTGGAAATAGTGCGAGGTCCAGGCTGCTGCGTATTTCAGCGTAATTCCTTTAATGGTAACCCCTGTACAACGAACTACTCTAAGTAAAAAAGGACGGCGACCCCAGCGTTGCCCTTCAGGTCGGGTATCGGTTAATACGTGCTTTGCTTTTATGGCAGAACCCTGTCCATCAATACTACCCTCTCCTTCTATACCAATATTTAGGGCATCTACTGCCACCACTAAAGCCCAACCCACATCAATGCCCAACCCTTCCGTAAAGGGGTCCAGATTCTTATAATCATCGAGGTCAGTGCTTCCCAGCAGCACCGCGTTTTTCTCCAGTTGAAGCGTTACATTGTTTTTTATTTCCACGGTACCGGAAAGGAAAGTGCCAGCCGGGAAAATCACCTTCCCTCCCCCACTTTGGTAGCACGCATCGATAGCTTTCTGTATCATCACCGTATTCATGGTTTTACCATCGCCTATAGCGCCATAAGCGGTGATGATAACATCTTTTGCATGAAGGAATAGGAACCCGGCACTACCGAGGGCGGAGAGAAATAATTTCTTAAATGACGATCTCATTGGTACATCCATTGATTTTGTTATCCATCTTTATTTAAAGAATTGGAAGCAACCGCACCAGCACCACCCCGTGCTGGTTTACCTCCGCCGAAAATTCGTTCTGAAACACACCCAGGTCTTTTTGCCGCCATAAATCACGCACCGTATACTTCCCGGTAATATTCAGGTCAGGCCATTTCAAGGTAACTTTTTGCATTCCGCTATCGCCAGGATTAAACAGGCCTACAGCAATCGATCCATCCTCCAGTTCTTTTGCCATCACTCCGGCTTCCCCCTGCCTGGAAATAACAGTCGCCTGTTTTCCCAAAGGATCCTGGTTCACCTCTAACACTTCATCGTTGGTCAGCAGGCTTAAGGTGAATTCGTCCAGCCTGGTAAGATCACAGCCAAGCAGCAGGGGTACCGACATGAGACACCAGGCACTTATATGGGTGTACTGCTCATCAGGGGTAAGTTGGGTGGGCCGTGGAGTTTTACCCCAGCCTACATAGCCAACCACCAACATATCCGGATCGTTCCAGTGCCCGGGCCGGGCAAAGGGAGCCCAGCGGTCCTGGGTGAACAACCGGCTCTTCAAACTCTTCCAGTTGTCCCTGATGTCACCACCTGTACGCCAGGTGTTGGACACTTCAGACAGCACCCCTACCGATTTATACGGCGTACTGTTGGACAGGCTGAACACCAGATCACGACCACTCTTTCTGAGGGCGTCATACATTAGCTTTGTTTCCGGATACTCCACAGGATTCCAATCGTACTTCAGGTAATCAAAACCCCACGTTACCCATTGCTTTACATCATTATCAACAAACACATATTTCCCAATGGCATAGGGAACTTTCTTTTCCCGGTGCGGCACCCGCTCTTTTACGGGTTCGAATGCCCCTTCGGGGTTCATCGCGGAACCGCCGATCCGTTTGGCATAGGTTTCAATCCAGGGAGAGGAGTAGATGCCCATTCGGAGCCCCAGGCGGTGGGCTTCCTCTACCAGTGCCTGCATGTGGGGAAAGGTAGACGAGTCTGGAAGAATGGCGCCAAACACACCACCTCGGCGCCCCTGCCAGGCATCATCAATATTTATGTACGACCAGCCATGGTGGATCAGTCCGCTGATGGCCATAGCCTTTATATTGGCAGACACCAGCTCCTGCGTCACTTTGTTTCCATAAATATTCCAGCTGTTCCACCCCATCGGTGGGGTAAGCGCAATGGTTTCTCCTACGATAATTTTAAGGGCCCGCGTAGCAGCACCCACTTTATTGCGGGCCTGAAGAATAAGGAGATACGTTCCGGGCTCCGCAATCTTTCCTGATAATTTTCCGGTCCTTTCCTCTACGACCACCCCTTTGGGAAGATTTCGGGCAGAAAACTTCATTGGCCTGTCTCCTGTCGCTGGAATCGTAAATAAAATAGGATGCCCCGGACGTACACCAACTACTTTGGGACCATTGATTTTCGGTGCCGGACCCGGCTTTGGCGTTAGAATATATTTGGCAAGTGTGTCTTGTGCCCATAAATTATCCGCCGCAGCCACGCCCACCAGCCACACCAGTAGTAAACAGCAAGTTGATTTTTTAAAAGAAATGGAGTACATGAGCAATTTAGTCGTTTTGATTAATCCAGCTCCCCGGTCTTCATGGCCTCTTTTGGCTTCACAGTTTCATCAGCCACTACGCCTTTTATCTCCAGCCGGATTACGGTGGCCACAGGATCCAGCGCCTTCTCCGGCACCTCCACGATCCATCCATTGGCACTTTTCCTGGTGGGCAGCGCCTTTCCGTTGGCCAGCAGTTCAGCTCCCGTTATTTCATTTTTGAGTCCAGGTAAAAGCAGCTGGCCATCGGTGGGCCAGTCAAACACACTAAGGTATAAGGTCGTACCACCCTTCGTTTCCTTTTTGGTGACCCTGCCCCAGGAAACAGGGGCCAGCGGGCTCCTCTTGGTTGCGTATATGGCCTCCCCGTTCACTTTCATCCACGATCCGATTTCCTTTAAGCGGTCTACACTCTCCTGGGGAAACGTTCCGTCTTCCTTAGGGCCTACATTCAGCAGGTAATTTCCTCCCTTAGATGCTATATCAATCAGATTGCGGATCAGTACTTCAGTGGATTTCCATTTATCATCCCAGCTTTTATACCCCCAGGAACCATTCATAGTCATGCAGGTTTCCCAATCCTTACCATCCAATTCGCTCAGGTTCGGTATTTTTTGCTCTGGTGTTTTGGTATCACCGGTAAAGTTCGGGCGCTTTAACCGGTCGTTGGTTATGATACCGGGTTGCAACGTTAAAAGCGCCTGCAATTTCAGGGCAGCTTCATCGGTCATATTGGTCGGTGTGTCCCACCACAATACGGCTATTTCACCATAGTTCGTCATCAGTTCCTTTACCTGAGGCACAGCTACGTCGTCTATATACTGGGCAAAGGATTTTGTTTCCTGGGCAGGATCCCAGTGCCCGCCATGTTCCCTGGTGTAGGCATCGATACGGGAACTGTCGGGGTTGGGCCAGCCTTCTGCCATTACTTTGCGGGCCACCGAACCGCCGGCATTGCCCCAGTCCTGGGCCTGGGAATAATAAAATCCCAGCTTCATGCCATACTTTTTACAGGCATCTGCCAGCGGCTTCAGAAGGTCTTTGCCATAAGGTGTGGCATCGGTAATATCCCAATCACTAGCCTTTGAATTAAATAAAGCAAAGCCATCATGATGCTTGGCCGTAATAACCAGGTATTTCATACCGGCATCTTTGGCCATACGTACCCAGGCATCCGGATCGTACTTGGTTGGATTAAAGCTCTTTGCCCGCTGTTTGTATTCCGCTACCGGGATCTTAGCGCGGTTCATGATCCACTCCGCACCCCCTCTGGCTTGCTGGTGACCATGGTACACTCCACCCCATTGGGCATAGACGCCCCAGTGGATGAACATGCCAAAACGTGCTTCGCGCCACCATTTCATACGGGCATCGCGGCTGGTATCCTGGCCAAAAATGGCAGAGGCGGCACAGATCAGTGCTACGAATAGAAAAAGTATTTTTTTCATATGCAAGCTATAATTTCAAAGACAATTCTGGAGTTCTGCTTATCTACTGCAACTAAAGCATAAAAATGCAATATCCATTAGCGGGAATTAACCAGTTATTCAACAATTTTGACGATGCCCTTGACTTTTGCGTTGCATCGGTAAAAAGCTAATCGTGAATTGCCGAGGCGCTTTCCACCGGTAGAGCGAAAAAATCATTTTTCAGTACAGCCATTTTTTTGTTCGTTGCACACAAGCCGTCCATGAAGTATGGGCGCAATTCAATTCATAAAACTCAATAGGCTCGTGTTCTTGTCGTTTTCCGGGCTTTCAAGGTGCACTTACAGCCTTTTCTTCCTTAGGGACGATCCAGGCAGATGCAGAAAAGAATAAGAATCAATTAAACAATTAAGAAGCTTAAAAGAACTGATGGATCAATCAGGCTTGGTGGAAAGAACCGAAGGGCAATAGGTTCCCCCGGGTTTCCAGAAAGGACCCGTATGTTCTTTTAACCAGAAAGGTTGGGGAAACTTCTTTCCCTGCTGATACAAACCGCTGGCAGCTTTCTTTAGCCTTCCCTTTCGAATGGTAAAACCATTTTTCAACACTTGCGCGTCTGCGGCCCTGTAAACCAGGTTTCCCTGAAACCGGACTTCGGCACTGTCATCCACCCAGTAAAGCGCCTGGTGGTCGGTGGCAATGATGTTGTCCGTAAACGCCGTGTTCCGTGGAGAAAGGTACCGATCCCGGTTTTTGCCGGCACCAATAGAAAAGCTTTCCCGGCAATCCAGTAGGATGTTGTGGTGAATGTTTGCATTTTTCACCTGCCAGTGACTGGTAAGCTGCGGGTTGGGTAATCCGGCCATCACCGAAAGGGCAGCACCCAACCCCCTGCCGGTTAGATCCTGGAAATAGTTGTGGTGTACCTGGTGGTTTTCCCCGATAATCCG
>DASWYM010000443.1:0-12669 GCA_036404975.1 Chitinophagaceae bacterium | reverse complement strand
ATGATCCTGAAAGAGTGATCACGGCCGTGTACCTGGATAACGATAAGCTGCAGTATAACGTGAAGCGCTTCCGCATTGAGACAACGACCATGCGTACACAGTACCTCTTCATCAAGGAAGGCAAAGGCAATTTGCTGGAAGCGGTGTCCACGGAAGAAGAGCCTGTACTGATCGTGCAGCAGGGGAAAGGTGCACAGGTGCGCAACACTAAGTTCAAGATCGCAAGAATGGTGGATGTGATGGGCTGGAAGGCCGTAGGCGCCAAGCTGGTCGACTTCAACAAGAACATCACCATGGAGTGGGAAGTGAAAGAGGATGCCAAGCAGCCTGAACTGTTCTAATAGCAGGTATAGAAAAGCTTAATAAGCAAAAAGTCCGCAGCAGGTGCTGCGGTCTTTTTTTATTTTGTTCTTCGTTTGAATCGTACGGTACCGCTCTTCTGAAGGGAGGAGGCAAGGCGAATCTCGTAGCGTTTCCGTCCATCCGATACCAGCATGAGTGCCGTATTGGGCGGTATGGTGCCAAGATTATCAGCAAACATGGTAATCTCATTGTACTCTTTAGTGGTGTCGACTGCTACTTTCAGGTGGATAGAGCGGGCACTAAGCTTTTGGGAAGAGGCGAGGAGCTTGTCATTGTAAAAGATGGAAATAGAGTCGCCGTCTATCTCCCCGTTGTCATAAAAGTCCAGGCTCAATGAGTCGGATTCTACTTCTATTTCCTGGGCCACTTCTTTTGCCCGCTCCTTGTATAAGTTCGCCACTACATAGTTGGTTATGGGACGTTGGATCACGGTGGCAGCCACCAGGGTATCGGTTGCGGAAGGAGTCCACACCTGGAAGGTTTCCTTGAACTCTCTCAGCGCTTTTAAAATAGAATCCTGGTTATTGGCTTCGTTGTTTAGTTTGATGTTAAAGCTCACCGGGGGACAGGTGTGCTTATAAGCCGGTTTGCTGACAAAGCTGCCCGACAGGTTAGAGCCGGCCTTGGCCACCCGGAGCTGGGCGCGGAGATCCATGGGGCAATCCACTTCCATTTGCGCTGAGGAACCAAAGTAGGTAACGGGTATATTGAACAGGGAAAGCTCGCGGCTTCCGGAATTATAGCTGCCAGATGTTTTAAAGCTCCGGAACGTATTCTTGAAATAGTAGTTGACAATCCCATCCACAGCGCCGCCATTCTGTTTGAGAATTAACTCTACAAGGTAGTTGTTGGTACTGCCACCACCAGCCACACTGGCCGTTCCATACCAATAACCCACAACATCCTGGGCATAACCACGTGCGCTTACACAAAGCAGGATTAATAGTGCTAGTTTTTTCATGTACTGCTTATAACGATGAACAGGGGAATAAATTATTTAACGAAGCGCTTCATTTCACGCTCGGTATCTCTTTGCTTGATGGATTCCCTTTTGTCGTGCAGCTTCTTGCCTTTTCCGAGGCCTATCTCCACCTTTGCAAGGTTCTTCTCATTAAAGAACAGGCGCAGGGGCACAATGGTATAGCCTTTCTCCTTGATCTTTGCCTGCAGCTTCTTTAGCTCCCGGCCGTTGAGGAGTAGCTTTCTTTCGCGCAGGGGGTCATGGTTATTGACGGTGCCATGCGAATATTCGGCTATGTGGAAGGACTTTATCCACAACTCGCCTTTATTGAAGATACAATAGCTGTCGTTAAAGCTGGCTTTACCGGAACGCAGCGATTTTACTTCGGTGCCGGTCAGCATGATACCGGCGATGTACTTATCGTCGATGTAAAATTCAAAATACGCTGACCGGTTCTTTATTTCCATAATACGCTCCTATAACCAAAGATGAGGCCACCTTGCCTGCTCTTGTTAATTCTTGAAAAGCATCAGCAGGGTAGAGAGCTTTAGCTTTAATTCCTTACGGGGTACGATAAAATCCAGGAAGCCATGCTCCAGGATGAATTCACTGCGCTGGAATCCTTCCGGCAGGTCCTTTTTGATGGTTTCCTTGATAACCCTTGGACCGGCAAAGCCGATCAGGGCGCCTGGTTCGGCAATATTCAGATCGCCCAGCATACCAAAGGAAGCCGAAATGCCCCCAAAGGTAGGATCCGTTAAAAGTGAGATGTACGGCAGTTTGGCGTCGGAGAGTTGTGAAAGCTTGCCACTGGTCTTGGCCAGCTGCATCAGCGAGAAGGCGCTTTCCATCATACGGGCACCCCCGCTCTTGCTGATCACCATATAGGGCATATTGTGCTCAATACAATAATCCACGGCACGGCTGAACTTCTCGCCCATTACGCTGCCCAATGAGCCTCCGATGAACTCGAAATCCATACAGGCAATCACGATATCATGACCACCCACCTTGCCGGTAGCCACCCGCATTGAGTCCTTCAGGTCCGATTTCGACCAGGTCTCTTCCAGGCGCTTCTGGTAGGGCTTCAGGTCGGTAAATCCGAGGAAGTCCTTGGAGCGGATATTTTCGAACAGCTCAGTATAAACCTTATCATCAAAGATAAATTCATAGTATTCAGCACTGCCGATACGATGGTGGTAATCACACTTGGGGCAGACAAACAGCTGCTCCCTCAGGTCATTGACGGTACAGATATAATTACACTCGGGACATTTGGTCCAGAGCCCTTCGGGTGTTTCCTTTTTCTCGGATGACGGTGTTGTAATGCCCTTTTTCAGACGCTTGAACCAAGAGGTTCTCGTTTCCTCTGTTTTTCCTTCTTCGCCTGCAAGATTTGCATCAAAATCTTCAAATTGTTTAGACATCAATAAGATTTTGGTTGGCACAAATATAGGCGTTCACCGGTAGAACTAAATATATAGTGATTTATGCTTAATTATGGACATTGGGTCGCTCCCTCAAGTATACAGCAACAGTACGGCAGGGTAGTGTAGTGTCCCTATGTGCGTTCGGCTATGATGCCAGCTCACTTCGATTGGCACAATCCTTGCGAATTTATTAGCAGACGTTTGTACAACCGGATTTTATCTTCTTTTACAAGCGTCATCTTTTAGTTACACGCATTACTGCACGTAACTGAAAGCCAAGGGGACGGTCCATAGACCGTCCTTCTTTATTTAACACCGGGCCATTTTCTTTTTCTTCCCAATGCTGCCTTTATCAATGATCTTTTGAATGTACTCGGGGGCATTGGGAACCTTACAGGAAGTCCCGCCCATTTCCACGCTCACTTGTCCAATGGCTTTACCCGCCTGCATAGCCTCTGATGTAAGAGCCGGAATAAAGCAGCCCGTAGCAATAACAAACCCATTCATGACATACCGCACCCGGTTCGGGGCTTTATGGATCTCTTTCTCTACCCGGTTGAGCAGGCTTTTAAAAGTGTCCAGGTCCAACTCGCTGTCCTTCTTTATGCTGGCCAGGCTCGAAAGGGTGGACCATCCGGCTGCCTGCAGGTGCGCTCCCACTGCATCGATCCATTCAAGCGCCAGGTCGAAGCCATGATGACTCTCCGCAGCGATCCACGGTACAGTATACTCACTGACCATGTGCCAGCCAGCTCCATGGGCCCAGGCCCGCAGGTCCTCTTTCGTCATTTTCCCTTCATCAGCTATGAGGCCGGCGAGGTATTGGGCATCTGAATTGCCGGTCTGAAACAATTCCAGGGAAAGTGCATAGTCTTTCCTGACCTTTTTCTGGATCTTTTTAAGGTCCTGCACCTTAACCCCAAACAAGGGTTCTTTGGCTCCATGGTTTAGGAAAATACGCTTTGTGCTTTCTGATCCCATGGACTGCAGTTCAGCCATGATTTGTTGGGTGGTCATAGTCAGATAGTTCGGCTGCCAAGTTAAGCTTTCCACCCAAGAAAAAAGCCCTGCACAGGGCGGGCTTTTACTCTTCTCTTTTGTTTTTTAAGTGTTCACGTTTGTCCTCTTTCTTGTTATGGGTCACGTCACCACCTTTGGTATCCTGTTCCTCGTTGATCCTGCTATCCAGGTCGTCCTTGTTCTGAGGACGGGGACGGTGACCAACTTCTGTCTTATTCTGCATATTATTTTGAGATCTGCTACCTTTCATACAACATCATTTTTCTTAGAAGTCAGAAAAATCATACCATAATCAAAAGGAAGCAATCACCTGATGAGCTGTCTCCAGGCCATTAGCCAGGGCGGCTTCCACCGTTCCGCCTTCCACGCCTTCAAAGAGGGCCTCCCCGGCAAAAAAAATTCTATTATTGATGGGTTCTTTCAGCTTTTGCTTCGCTTTACTCCCGTGCACCACCTCATAAGAATACCCACCAAGGCAGTATGGATCAGCAGCCCAGTTGGACACTTTATGAGCCTGCAGGGCAGTTCTTAATTCGTTCATATCCATGGTAAATATGTTGCCCAGCGATGCGAGGGCTTTTTGCAGAATATCTTCCTCAGAAAGGTGTTTCATCCGCTCGGCGTGCGGGCCTGCCAGCCAGCCCACCAGGATGGGTACTTCCTTGGGCTCCTGGGTCCACCAGGTGGGCACCTCTTCCTCCGAGAAGATAAACCCGGCCTGGCTAAGGTCTTTACCGGCAGTATTTTCTTTTTGCTTCCAGAAGGGCCCACCAAACTGCAGCAGAACTTTAATCACCGCTCCAAAGCCTAATGTCCTGGAAGCTTCCAGGTGCCCGGGTATAGCCGGGGTGAAGGCAATAGCGCCAGCCTGCAACACACCGAGGGGCACTGTCACGATCAGCTTCCGGCCATAGAGTTCACTTTTAGCTGAGTATACTTCTACAGGATCGGATTGCCAGTTAACTTCAAGGGCGGGAGTAGAGAGCAGGACCGGGCAGCCTTTCTTCTCCAGCTCTTCTTCCAGGAAGCGGATCATCTTCCTGTATCCACCTGCCACACGGTATTGCTCCTCGTCCCCCTTTTCCAATTCCTCCCTCAGCGCAAAGGTGCTCGTCCTCTTTGGGTCAGCGGCATAGTAGCCTTCTACATAGGACAGAAGCGAAGTCCTTAACTCTTCAAGCTCCGGCCCTGCCAGGTAGGTGTTCAGAAACTCAGCCACCGGCATATCGCTCTCCACTTTCGTCAGCTTTTCTTCCAGGAGGCTATAGTCTTCTATAAAATCACTTTCCTGTTCCAGTCCCGTATCTTGCTTTCTCCATATGTCACCTTTTACTTTATAGAAGTCCACACCCGCCTTCTTCAATAACATCTTAGTAAGCGGAAGCTCTCCGTGAATGAATTCAGCGCCCAACTCAACGGGCATGGTAAATCCGCTTTTGTCTACCGTGTGCACCCGCCCTCCGATTCGGTCCCTTGCTTCTGCAATCACCACTCTTTTATTTACCTGCACCAATTCCCATGCGGCCATCAGGCCGGCCGCCCCGGCACCTATGATAACGACATCGTAAATCTCTTCTTTCATATACCGGTAGTTTTTGCAAATAACATGCTATGCCACCCTATGGTGAAAAGAAGAAAGCCTTGCGTCGCAAGGCTTTCCGTAGTACTCTATTCTTATGTTTGCTTAGGCAATGGTGATCGATTCATCCAGGTACACATCCTGTATGGCATTGAGCATTTCCACGCCTTCCGCAAATGGACGCTGGAAGGCCTTGCGGCCGAGGATCAGTCCCATGCCACCGGCGCGCTTATTAATAACGGCGGTAGTAACGGCTTCCACCAGGTCGCTCTCGCCCTTGCTCTCCCCGCCACTGTTGATCAGGCCTACGCGACCGTTATAACAGTTCAGCACCTGGTAACGGGTAAGATCGATCGGGTGGTCGGAGGTCAGCTTGTCGTACACCAGCTTGTGGGTCTTACCGTGCTTGGTGGCATTGTAGCCACCGTTGTTGGTTGGCAGTTTCTGCTTGATAATATCAGCCTGCAGCGTTACGCCCAGGTGATTCGCCTGCCCGGTCAGGTCGGCAGCCGTATGATAGTCAATACCTTCTACTTTAAAAGAGTTGTTGCGCAGGTAGCACCACAGGATCGTGGTCATACCCAGCTCGTGAGCAAATTCAAAAGCTTCGGCTATTTCCTTCAGTTGTCGTGCGCTCTCGGCACTTCCCCAATAGATAGTGGCTCCCACGGCTACAGCACCCATGTTCCAGGCACTGCGGATGGTGCCAAAGAGGGTCTGGTCGAAGCGGTTGGGCATGCTCAGGAACTCGTTGTGGTTGATCTTTACCACGAAAGGGATCTTGTGGGCATACTTGCGGCTCATCACACCCAGCACGCCATAGGTAGACGCTACGGCATTGCAGCCGCCTTCAATGGCCAGCCGGATAATGTTTTCCGGGTCGAAATAGATGGGATTGGGGGCAAAGGCTGATCCGGCACTGTGTTCAATGCCCTGGTCTACCGGGAAAATACTGCAATAGCCCGTACCGCCCAGGCGGCCGTTATTCAGCAGGGTTTGTAAGCTGCGCAGGGTTTGGTTGTTGCGGTTACTATTGATCCATATGTCATCTACGTGGTTTGGAGAGGGCAGATGCAGCGTGGTCTTGTCAATAGTGGTGGAGGTGTGATTGAGTAAGTACTCAGCCTGGTTGCCCAGGAGCTCTTGAATGTTTCGTTTGGCCATAATCATTAGCTTTTAGCAATCGTTTAAATAAATAAGTGCCGCAAAGATAGGCCTTGAGCCTTTTGCCCAAAAACGGGGGAAAGAGACAAATAAAAAGCCCCGCGGGCGGCGGGGCTTCTGTTATTATGCGTTCCTGTTAATACAATTCAGGTCTTCAAAGGCGATCTCCAGGCGCTTGGAGAAGCTTTCTTCCCCTTTGCGGAGCCATACCCTTGGATCGTAGAACTTCTTGTTCGGCTTGTCGGCACCTTCGGGGTTGCCTAACTGGCCTTGCAGGTATCCCTCGTTCTTCTTGTAAAAGCCCAGCACACCGTCCCAGAATGCCCACTGCAGGTCGGTATCCAGGTTCATCTTGATCGCGCCGTAGCTGATGGCTTCGCGGATCTGGTGCTGCGGTGAGCCGCTGCCGCCGTGGAATACAAAGTACACCGGCTTTTCGGCAGTGCCATACTTCTTCTGGATATATTCCTGGCTATTGTTCAGGATGTCAGGACGCAGCTCCACGTTGCCGGGGCTGTACACACCGTGAACGTTACCAAAAGCGGCAGCTACCGTAAACAGGCGGCCTACTTTGCTCAGCTCTTCGTAAGAATAAGCTACGTGCTCGGGTTGCGTATATAATTTGTCGTTCTCTACACCGCTGTTGTCCACACCGTCTTCTTCACCGCCGGTAACACCCAGCTCGATCTCGATACCCATGCCCAGGGGCGCCATTCTTTTAAAGAACTGGACGGAGGTCTCAATGTTTTCCTCAAGGGTTTCTTCGGAGAGGTCCAGCATATGGGAAGAGAAAAGGGGCTGGCCTTGCTCTTTGTAGAACTTCTCGCCGGCGTCGATGAGGCCACTCACCCAGGGCAGCCATTTTTTGGCCGCGTGGTCGGTATGCAATACCACCGGCACGCCGTAATACTTGGCTACCGTGTGCACGTGCAGGGCACCGGAAACGGCTCCAATGATATTGGCCTGGAGGTTATCGTTGGGCATACCCTTGCCGGCTATAAATTGAGCTCCGCTGTTGGAGAACTGTATAATTACAGGAGAGTTTACTTTAGCGGCTGTTTCCAGGACGGCATTAATACTGTTGGTGCCGATGGTGTTAACTGCAGGCAGCGCAAAACCATTCTCTTTGGCATCTTTGTAAAGTGCTTCCAGGGATTCTCCATAAAGCACTCCAGGACTGTATTTTTTCATTTTTATTGCTTTCCGGTTTATTGACAAATTCGTTTCCAAAAAGCAAGCATCGTTTGAACGTCCGCGAAGATACACCTTGATTATAGAATATCTTCCTGAGATTAACAAATTGTACAACTGAGTTTAATCAGTCAGCTTCCCCAGGTTCTTCTGGATCCGCGACAGGTAGGGCTTCAGGGCATGGCGCAGGGTCTGCTTGACCAGGCTGCCCATGGAGCCGCACTTGTTAAACGATGAGCTTTTAAAATGCTCTCCCAGTTCCCGCGCCAGCTGCACCGTTTTCTCCGGTGTAGAAAGGGTGTCGCGGGCCATGATGTTGAGTAGTTCCATGATACGATAGCGCTGGGTGGCCATCCGGTACGCGATCAGGGTCCGCTCTTCGGCCTGGTACTGCTCAATAGAGGCTTTGTTCAGGTACTTTAGCGTTAGCTCCACAAAGGAATAATTCTCCTTGAAGAACTGGGGCAGGTAGAGGTTCTTCCGGCCTTCATAGGATTGTTGATCGAAATCAATGGGTCTTATCCGGTATTGATAGTCCTCGATATCGGGAGTAATGTTGACCACGAAGTTGTAGCTGCGCATATCGCCCAGCAGGCGCAGGAAACAACGCTCGTTGAATTTCACAAACTCCTTGGCCAGGCGGATCTTGTTGGTTTCCGGGAGTTCCAGGTTGTGGTGCAGGAAATGGTCGCCGGGCAAACCGGGAATGTGTTCTTCCACCAGGGTGCCTACACCGGTCAGAAAGGTAATGTGGTTGGGGGAGAGGATGTGTTCCAGCTCCAGGCCGTAGATGCGCGAGGCATCCTCTTTTTTGATGTAGTAATGGTCGTAGTTGTCATTAAAGCGGTTAACGATGCGGATGCGAAAGGGATTGGAGTTGCCAAAGGAGCAGTAGTCTATACGCGCCACCTCCAGGTGGTTGGTGAAGGTGTAGTCACCCTCGGTTTTCAGCGTAGCATACAGGTTAATCAACCCTTCTTTCAGGTGGTCCCAGTGGTCCATATCGTAGAGGGTCTTTTCCCACAGTGTATCCCTGCCATTCTTATCGCGCAGGGGCACCGAATAGGAAAAATGCAGCAGGTCGTTGTAATGAATGGGCAGGGCCACTTCGCGCCCATGGATCTTCAGGTAGTTACGCAATTCTTTATTCACCGCGAAGAAGGGTTTCTTCCGCGAGGGCTTATCACTTTGGGTCTCCATGCCTGTCGAATTTAGCATATCCTCTTTATTTGTTGCTGTAATTGTTCAAAGTAGGAAGGCGAGTGCAGCAGCCGGCTGCCATACCAGCTAAAAGCCTCCCCGTCTACCAGTGTTATTTTGGTGCCGGGAAGCAGGGCCTGCAATTCCTCCACGTGTTTTTGCCGGAAAGGGTAGGGCTCCGAGGAAAGCAGGAGCAACTCGCAGTTCCCTTCTTTCAATTGATCCACGGTTATTTCGGGGTACCTGCCCGCTGAAGCAAAAAGGTTGGCGAACCCCGCACGCTGCAGCAGGTCGTGGATAAAGGTATCGCCACCTACCGTCATATAGGGGTTTTTCCAGATCAGGTAGCAGGTCTTTAGCGTGGGAAAGCCTTGGGTGGCAATGCCCTCAAAGCCCTTCTTTACCTGCTGCACCAGTTCAGTCGCTTTTTCCGGGCGTCCCATCAGTGCGCCTACCTGTCCGATCATCTCCAGGGCCTCGCCCAGTGTGTTGATGTCGCTGATCCACACCGGCACATGACGGGAGAGTTCTTCCACCTGTTCCTTATTGTTTTCTTCCTTGTTGGCGATGACCAGGTCGGGCTCCAGGGCGATGATCTTTTGCAGGTCCAGTTGTTTGGTTCCGCCCACCCTTGTTTTGCTGCGGAACCATTCGTCGGGGTGAATGCAAAACTTAGTGATGCCCACCACTTCTTCGCGCAGGCCCAGGTAGTGTAGGAGTTCGGTTTGCGAAGGCACTATTGAAACGATTCTTCCGGGCGTACGCTCCAACTCCACTTTGCGTCCCATTTGGTCGTGTACAATCATGGGCAATTTTTACTGCAAAGTAAGGAAGGAGGCAGCTTATGGCATTATGAGGCTTTTTCAGCCTTGTTTAGCAGTCAGGATAAAAATGCCCTGGATATAAAATAAGCAAGGAAAAAGGAGGGAGGAATAGAACCGTGGTGCAAAGGGACTGCGGCGCAGGCGCTTTTGTCGCTATCACCTTCCCCCTGCTGTACTTCACTGGAGAGTGAATGGCAGCAGGAGGATAGTGGAATTTACTTCCGTGTTTTCATCGGATGTGGAATGGTGATAGAGAAATGTTCTTTTTTGTGTCAGACGGTCGTTTCAAAGGATTGGATCGAACTAATCAGGATATGGATTATCGGGCAGCTTATTCTTAGGATATGGATCGGTCAGGTTTTTCAGAGACTGCTTCCTGGAAAGGAAGAAGTTGATTGATACTGGATTTTAACCTTGGGTTCTTTCTTTAGGAATTGGATTCAAGTCGGTTTTTGGACGGTTTGTTTTTCGGATATCGGACGGATGTTTGGTTTTACTGGATATTGAACCGTTTCGTTATCAATCAACTTCTGACACAAAAGTAGTCTGCTTCCTTATGCGAAACAATGGCATTATTGCTCTTTTTCAGGCGTATGGTATTTACGCCGGAAATCGTATTCTAACTGTGTGCGAGGTGGGGAAATAGCTATGTGCGAGATGGGAAAACTACGTGCCGCAGTTCGTAAAATATATAACAGGCAAATGGTATGTAGTGCAGGATGTTCCCCAAAGAGGCTACGTACAGCGGGTTTCAGAGAAATGCATTTTTATCTTAATTCATTTTCTTGCTATCGTAAACCTACGTGTGTAGTTCACGCAAGGTGCACAAAAAAAGGGAATTTACCCCACTAGGTAAATTCCCTTAGTTGGCATAAATGCCTGAAAATGAGGTTTAAGCCAGAGCCTGTATCACGTCGTATTTGGTGACGATGTGGTAGTTGCCGGTCTCGTCTTTGGCCAGCACGGCACCATTCTCTTTATTGATCAGGGTAGAGAGCTTTTCCACCGGCTCATCAAACTTCACCAGCGGGAAGGCCTTGTCCATCACTTCCTCCACTTTGGCGTTGCGGATGTCGGGGTTGCTGAAGACTTTCTGGAACAACCCGCCTTCGCTGATCGATCCAATCATCTCGTCGTCCCGCATTACCGGTATGTGCTCGATGTCGTATTTCTTCATCAGTTCTACCGCTTCGGCCACGGTTTGAAAAGGCTGTATCGTGATGGTGCGCTGCTTGCCGCGGGCGTTCACGATGTCCTTGAAGGCTTTTACCTCCAGGAAGCCGCGTTCGGCCATCCATTGGTCGTTGTACACTTTGCTTACGTAACGGCTGCCGTGGTCGTGCAGGATCAGCACTACCATGTCGCCTTTCTTCAGCTTGTCCTTCAGCTGCATCAGCCCCTGTATGCACGAACCGGCGCTATAGCCGCAGAAGATGCCTTCTTCGCGGGCCAGGCGGCGCGCCATCACCGCCCCGTCCTTATCGGTCACCTGCTCGAAGTAGTCAATAACGCTCATATCGTAATTCTGAGGAACGAAGTCTTCACCAAAGCCTTCGGAAATATAAGGGTGCACTTCGTTCATGTCGATCTCGCCGGTGCGGAAATACTTGGTCAGCAGCGAACCGTACACGTCGATAGCCCACACCTGTATGTTGGGGTTCTTTTCCTTCAGGTACATGGCTGTGCCGGTTACCGTACCACCGGTGCCGGCGGTTACCACCAGGTGGGTCACCTTGCCGTCGGTCTGGTTCCAGATCTCGGGTCCGGTGGTTTCGTAGTGCGCCATGCGGTTGGCCAGGTTATCATACTGGTTCATCAAAAAGGCATCCGGGATCTCCTTTTCCAGGCGCGCGGCTACAGAGTAGTAGGAGCGGGGGTCTTCGGGTTCCACGTTGGTTGGGCACACGATCACCTCGGCACCCAGGGCACGCAGGATGTCTACCTTCGACGGCGATTGCTTGTCGGTGGTGGTGAAAATACACTTGTAGCCTTTCACTACAGCGGCCATAGCCAGGCCCATGCCCGTGTTGCCGGAGGTGCACTCGATGATGGTGCCGCCGGGCTTCAGCTTGCCTTCTTTTTCAGCTACTTCCACCATCTTCAGGGCCATACGGTCCTTGATGGAGTTGCCTGGGTTGAAGTATTCCACCTTGGCAAACACATCGCAGGGAAGGTCTTTGGTGATCTTGTTCAGTCGTACTAAGGGTGTATTCCCGATGGTCTCGAGAATGTTGTTTTTTACATCCATACAGCGTTATTGTGGCGCAAATGTAAGATTCCTTAGCAGATACCCTTGTCCACTATGGAGAAGCTGCGAGCTTTTAGCTACGAGCTACGAACTATGTCCGCCTACGGCACTTGGCCTTCCACAGGTCCCCCAGCACCCTTTTCCCCTCCTAATTCCTAATCCCCAATTCCTAATTCCTCCCCCTCAAAGAGGGGTATAACCCATATATAACCCATATATAACCCATATATAAGCCATATATAAGCCATATCTTAAAAGGTATGGGTTATATATGGGTTGTATATGCCTTGAATATGGTTTGTATATGGATTAAAGTGGCGGAAGCTTTAAATGCTGGTGCGTTCAGAACCGCGCCTAAAGAAGCAGTTTCCAGTGCAATCTTCCTAATGGAAATATATATTTATAAACCTTCCAGTTGGTGAATTGAAGACGCTTTCACTCACCATTCACCATTCACCATTCACCTCCCGCAACTATTTTTTAACGATAAGCTGTTCGGTATCAATAGGAATCTCCCTATATTTGCACCGGCAGGTCTTGCACGACCAGCTCCTGCTGAACTCCCCCAGGATCGGAAGGTAGCAAGGGTAGGCGGTTGTAGCGGTGCGATGTAAGTAGCCTGCCACTTTTTTCTTTCTTCTATTACTCTTTTCCTCTATTTAGCTTTTCCTTCTTAAATTGCGCCTCTG
>DASWYM010000442.1:0-7430 GCA_036404975.1 Chitinophagaceae bacterium | reverse complement strand
CCAGCAGATCTATTGCCTTATCAATAAGGGGCGCATCATGAAGATGCCCTTCGAAGGCATGACCCTGCTGGACTATGCCATCAACGCGTCGCTGGTGCTCTCCAATACGGCGCTCATGCGTCAGGACAAAGCCGGGGTGATCACCTTTGCCGAAAACCTGGATGCCTTTGTGGCGGCCGATAAAAAGCCCGGGCAGCTCAATACGATCCTGGAGGTGCTCTACCGGCAGGAGACGGCGTTCCTGGAGCCCGACTTCGAAAAACTCTTCTCCGTCATCCGCAACCGCATCTCGCACCGCAGCCTGCTGGTGCTGTTCACCAACTTCGAGTCTATGGAGAGCCTGCAGCGCGAGCTGCCCTCGCTGAAGCGGATGGCCCACTACCACCTGCTGATGGTGGTGTTCTTCGAGAACACCGAACTGAAAAGCCTCATCGAAGGCGAGGTGGCTACTCTCGAGGATATCTACATCAAGACCATTGCCGAGAAGTACGCCCACGAAAAGCGCCTGATGGTGAAAGAGCTGCAAAGCCAGGGCATTGTGGCGGTGCTTACCACCCCGCAAAAACTCACCATATCGGCTATCAACAAGTACCTGGAGCTAAAAAACCGGCAGTCTATTTAACACTTACCACTGCGCACCCGGGGTCTAGCGTAGCGCTAAAGGAGGTGACTCCGGGCGTCTTGGCTCAAGGTTGGCGGGGATGCCTCTCATGCCCTCTCTTAACGCCCTCAACTACTCAGCAACTCAACTCCCGCAAACTGGTAAACTTTATAGGTTACCTTTGCGCCTCCAAATTCATGACACAAGAAACAAACCTATACGCCCTGGGCAAGGTATTGCTGATCGATAAGCCCCTGCACTGGACTTCCTTCGACGCAGTGCGCAAGGTGCGCAACCTGGTCCGCACCAAGAAGGTCGGCCATGCCGGCACCCTCGATCCGCTTGCCACCGGCCTGCTCATTATCTGCACCGGGAAGTTCACCAAGAAGATCAACGAGTACATGGCCCAGGAAAAGGAATACACCGGCAGCATTACCCTGGGGGCGGTGACGCCCACCTTCGACCTGGAAAGCGAGCCGCGCGACTTCAAGCCGTATGACCACCTTTCGCCGGAACAGCTGCAGGAAGCCACCCGCCACTTCACCGGGCTGATCAGCCAGGTGCCGCCCATCCATTCGGCCATCAAAAAAGAAGGCAAGCGGGTGTATGAGCTGGCGCGTAAGGGCGTGGAAGTAAAGCTGGAGCCGCGGCAGATCACCATTTCGGAGTTCGAGCTGACCAAAGTAGAACTACCCGTGGTGCACTTCCGGGTGGTGTGTTCCACTGGTACCTATATCCGCAGCCTGGCCAACGACTTCGGAGCGGCACTGGGCTGTGGCGGCTATCTAAGCAGCCTGTGCCGCACACGTATCGGCGAATTCCGGCTCGAGGACGCCCAAAGCATTGGCCAGCTGGAAGAAGAGATCAAAGGAGCGACTAGAACGGATACGTAACGCCCAGCTGGAACTGTCCCCTGCCCAGGTTGGTCCGCAAATTCCTGAATCCCGATTTATCCGGGTCATTGGTCCATTCGGGAAACCAGCGGTTTTCGATAATATTAGGGTTTCTCGCTTTATGGGCATAGTCGAGGCGGATCAGGAACAGCCCGAAATCGATGCGCAGGCCGGTACCCACGCCTACGGCCAGGTCTTTCAGCAGGCGGTTGAACTGAAACTCCCCGTTGGGAAAGCTTTCATTTCTTCTCAGGTACCAGATATTTCCCATGTCTACAAACAGGGCGCTGTTGATCAACACGCCCCTGATATCGGTAATAAAGAAGCGGTATTCGGTGTTGAACTCCAGCTGCATATCACCAAAGCGTTCCGGGGCCGCCCGGGCGGTGGTGGGCACTTTGGAGGAGCCGGGTCCCAGCTTCCGCAACTGCCAGGCACGCATGCTATTGGCGCCTCCGGCAAAATAGGCTTTAAAGAAGGGAAGAAAGTACTTACTCGAATCCTTTGGGTCTGCCTCTTTGGCCAGGGCGAAAGGAACGCTGTGCCCGGCCCCGGCAAACAGGCGCAGGGCCAGGGAGGTCCTTGGGGTCAATGCCAGGGTTTTGCGCAGGTCGGCATCCAGCTTAATGAAGCGGTACAACTGGTCGTGAATCCTGTCCGAAGGCGCCAGGCCCAGCAGCCAGCCGGAATTCTCCCAGTTGAAGCGGCCATAGTTGGTAACGTTCTTCTTACTGCCCGTGAGGGTAAAGCTGACGATATTCGACGACACCAGACCGTCATTAAAAATGTAGCGATAGCTACCGTTGGAGTCGATCAGCTTCTCCAGTTCCTGTTTCCGTTGCAGGACCGCCAGCTCAATATTGGGTATGCGGACCGCCAGCAGCTTATTCTTCCAGTTGAACTCATAGCCCCACGAGGTGTTCAGCGAATAGACCTCCACAAACTGGATCCTATTGATCCAGTTGGCGTTGAAGGTAAAGGTGGTGCGCAGGTTCTCCTTCCAGGCATCCGGGATCGATATGCGCGGCAGCATGCGGGGGAAGGTGATGGTCTGCCCAAAGGAAAGCTGGTGGGTGCGGATAAAGCGGCTTACCGTATCGTTGGTGGCGATCTCCACGCCATAGCGCAGGCTGGTATTCGACTGGTTGGCGCCGCGGGCAAAGTTGCGGTTCTGCAGCCGGTAGTTGATACCAATCAGGTTACCGGCCGTAAGGGTGCTTCCCCAGTTCTGGCTTCCTTCCAGGTTGATCTCCGAGAGGTATTTCCTGGCCGGGGTCAGCTTGACCACGAAATCCACTGTATCGGTGTTTCCCCGCGGTATCTGGTCGATGGTCACCAGGCGCCAGGCACCGATCGAGTTGTAGCGGTTGAGGGTCTTCAGGTAGTTGCGCTGGCTATACAGGTCGCCGCGGTTCAGGTACAGGTTTTCGGTCACTACCCGTGGCCGGAAAAGATTGCGGTAAGTGATAATGGTGTGATCGCCCTGTTTTATCGTTACCGGTGTATAGAGGGCGGTATCCGGCGACAGGTCGGGGTAGAGCGTTACATTGCCCACCCGGTAGCGCACCAAGTGCGAGGTGTCGGGGTTGGCCCTCAGCCTTAACTCAAGGGTGGCGGTAGGGTTTTCCCTCCGCTGGCGCAGGGCCTCCAGTTGTTCGAGTTGCTCCAGCGGGTCCAGCGTGGGGCGCAGCAGGGCGAGGCCCACCGTATCCCACACGGCGATCAATTCGTCGGAGGAGAAGCGCAGGTAGCCGTTGTTGCGGAATACATCGGTCAGGCGGTCACGTTCCGCAGCAATCTGCGGCTTGGCAAAGGCATCGCCCTCCTTGATCAGGGCAGCGCCCCGCGCATTGTCGACCACCTGCTGCAGGGTGTCGCGGGTGGGCTGGGTCACCGCCATGATGGTATCGTTGCGGAAGGTATAAGCTATGGAGTCTACCCGGAACAGGGTGCCGGGAACCACGTTGAAGTTTACGGTGGTGCGGTATTGCGACTGCACCGTATCAACGTCGGCCCGGTAGGTAATGGAGTCCCGGTAATAACCCAGCGAATGCAGCAGGGCCTGCATATACTGGACCGACTTGTCGGCGTTCAGGCTGTCGTAGACCGGCGGGTTTTGCAGGACGTCGTAAAAGATGCGGGGTCCTTTCTCCCAGCCAATGAGTTTCTCCACCCGGCGGGCCAGGATGCTGTCGTGCAGCTGGTCGTTCAGCTGGCTGACGATCTGCTTTCTTTCTTCGGTAGTAAATTTGCCCTGCAGCTCGATGTTATGAGTGTACACAAACGGCTTTCCGGCAGGATAGTCTTTTACCACCGAACAGGAGCTGGAAAATAGAAGGAGTGCAGCAAACAGAATGGGTACAATCAAAGTATTTAAGGATCTTGCTGCAGAAACATTCATAATATAGGACCGGTGCTATGCTTAGTAAAAAGGAAATCAAAGATATTCAAAGTTTAGGCCTAAAAAAGCACAGGGCCGAAACCGGCCTGTTTGTGGCCGAAGGACCCAAGATCGTATCGGAGCTGCTCGCCGCCGTACCGGGACAGGTGAAGCGGGTGCTGGCCTTAGACGAGTGGGCCCAAAGTCACCGCGAGCAGGTAAGGGATATCCCCCTACACGTGGTAAGCCCCGACGAACTGCAACGGGCTTCAGGCCTGCAGACCGCCAACCAGGTGCTGGCCGTGCTGAAGCAGTTTGAAAGCAAAGAGCCCGTGGTCCGCCACAATCTTTGCCTGTACCTCGATGCCATACAGGACCCGGGGAATTTCGGCACCATCATCCGCATTGCCGACTGGTTCGGGATAAAAGACGTTGTGTGCCACGAAGGTTGTGCCGACCTTTATAATCCCAAGGTGGTGCAGTCGACCATGGCCTCCATCGCCAGGGTGAACGTGTGGCACGACCGCGATGGTGCCTGGATAAAGCAGCAAAAAGTGCCCATATTGGCCGCAGTTTTGGGAGGAGCATCCGTTTACCAAAGAGGCAAGCTCAAAGAAGGCATACTGCTCATAGGCAACGAGTCGAAAGGCCTGCAACCGGCCCTTCTCGAGCTGGCCACCGAGCAGATCACCATCCCCCGCCACGGCGAAGCCGAATCGCTGAATGCCGCCGTGGCCACCGGCATTATCCTGTCGCACCTGGTGGGCTAGCTAAAGCGGATGGCCTTTATGGGCTGGATGCGGCGCACCAGCAACGAAGGGATCAGCAGCACCAGCAGCGAGATGACCAGGGTGCCCAGCACCACGGCCCCAACCTGGAACCAGTTGATCTCCACCGCCGCCGTCTGCATGTAGTACTCGGTTTCCTTCAGCTTGACAAAGCCGGTCTTCATCTGCAGCCACAGGAGCCCCAGGCTCAGGGCCGTGCCGACGCCAATGCCGATCAGGGTGATCAGCGCCGAGTGGTAGAGGAAGATCTTTTGCACCATCCAGTTGGTGGCGCCGATGGCTTTCAGTACCCCGATCATGCGGATGCGCTCCAGCACCAGGATGATCAGGCAGGTAATGAAGTTGATAACCACGATCACGATCACGATGATGATCAGGATGTCGCCGTTGTAGCTCACAATGTTCAGCCAGTCGAATATATTGGGGTAGATCTCCTTTACGGTTTTGGTCTCCCACAGCCCCGGGAAGCCGGGGTGATCGAAGATAGCGGTGCTCACGGCGTCCATCTGCCCGTAGTCCTTCAGGAAGATCTCGTAGCCCCCGATCTCGTCCTCGCGCCAGGCGTTCAGACGCCGGATCAGCTGTATGTCGCCAATGGCAAAGGTCTTGTCGTATTCTTCGATGCTGGTCTTATAAATGCCCACGATGGTGAGCTTGTCGGGCCGCAGGCGCCCGTCGGGACGCACAAAGTAGATCAGCACCCGGTCGTTGAGCTTCAGGTTCAACTGTTTGGCCGAATATTCCGAGATCACGATCTCGCGGGCATAGGTGCTGTCGTTGTAGTTGATCCAGCGGCCGCCCGGCAGCAGGAAGGGCTGCAGGTTTTTGAACGTATACGAAGAGTCGAAGCCCTTGAGCAGCACGCCTTCCATTTCTTCGGTGGTCTTCAGGATGGCATACTTGGTGGCAAAGGGATGGATCGACTGCACGGCGGGCATGGCTTTTATCTGCCGGAACAGGGAGTCGTTCTTTTCAATGGGGATCTCCTCGGCAATGTTGGCCTTCATCGGCTGGCGGTACTGCACCCTTACATGGCCCCAGAAGGAAAAGACCTTCTGGCTCACCGTGTTCTGGAAGCCGTTGACAAACGACAGGGTAATGATCATTACCGCCACGCTGATGATCGTCGCCACGGTGGAGAGGCGGATGATAAACCGCGAGAACGATTTTTGCTGGTTAAAAGCAATGCGGCTGGCAATGAACGAGGATATATTCACGTTACTTGTTTAAAGGGTGCTGGCAAACCAATTGATCGGTTCCATCGTCTCAATTTAAAGCATCAAAAATAACGATGCGGATATAAATAGTTTATTTTCATAGTAATGAAGTGGTTAATAACAATATTCCTGGGCTTTATGACCTCCAGCTGTACCGCTTCCGGGCCGGCTGCGGCAAGATCCCTTCCGCCGGAAAAGGTCGGTAATATCCAATCGGTAAAGCTCTATAAATGGGGCGACCAGACTTCGTTTCCCATCATCGGCCTGGGCAGTACCGACCAGCTCGAGCTTCACTTCGACGATCTGGATGCCGATGTGAAGAATTACTATTACACCTACCAGTTGTGCAATGCCGACTGGACGCCCTCGATCCTGAACACCTTCGAGTACACCCAGGGATTCCAGAACGTGCGCATCACCACCTACCGCAATTCGTCGCTGGCCTCCACCCGCTACACACACTACCAGGCCACGCTGCCCGACCGCAATTCGTACCCGAAACGCTCGGGTAACTACCTCTTAAAAGTATTTATCAACGGCGATACCAGTCGCCTGGCCTTTACCCACCGCTTCGTGGTGGTGGACAACAAGGCCCAGGTGGCGGCCCAGCTGCTGCAGCCCTTTAACGCCCGCTACTACCAGGCCTACCAGAAGCTGCAGATAGGGGTGACGCTCGACAACCGCACCCAGGTGTTCAGCCCCCAGGACATCAAAGTGGTGATCTTGCAAAACAACAACTGGGTGACCTCCATGATGGTCGACCGGCCCACCATCTACCGCGGCAACTATTACGAGTACAGCGACGAGGAGCTCACCGCCATGCCCGCGGGTAAAGAATGGCGCTGGCTCGACCTGCGCTCCCTGCGCCTGATGAGCGACCGTATGGACCGCATCGACACCCGCCGCGATACCACCCATGTGTGGGTAAAGCCCGAGCACACCCGCGCCGGCCAGGTGTACCT
The DNA here is from genome assembly GCA_036404975.1 of Chitinophagaceae bacterium. Lineage (GTDB taxonomy): Bacteria > Bacteroidota > Bacteroidia > Chitinophagales > Chitinophagaceae > Flavisolibacter. The sequence goes on along the minus strand of DASWYM010000442.1, from coordinate 589 downwards.
CTATTATCGCGACCTCAACGGCAGCTACACCATCGAGGCCATGGAAAGCATCAACCCCCTATGGCAGGGCGAGTACGGCAACGTGCACTTTACTTATGTACCGCCCGGCGGCCGCGCCTTCGAAGGGCAGGATGTCTACATCTTTGGCGAGATGACCCGCTTCAGCCGTGAAGGGCGTGGCAAGATGGACTTCAACCCCGATAAGGGAGTATACGAAAAGACCCTCTTTCTCAAGCAGGGCTTTTACAGCTATGCCTACGTAACTATGCCTCAAAATAAGCTGGGTTATCCCGATTTCAGCGCCACCGAAGGCAACCACTGGGGCACGGAGAACGCCTACACCATCCTGATCTACCACCGGCCCTTCGGCGCCCGTGCCGACGAGCTCATTGGCGCTGCCTCGCTCAACTCGGCGTTTCACCAGAGGGGATTTTAGTTAGGATGAGTGATGAATGATGAGTGATCAGTGCGGGCGGCTTACAACACAAAGAAATTTACCTGTATTGAAAGGGAGCTTCGGCTCCTTTTTTTATTTGGGGCTGTTGGGCGCTTTCCGGTGCGATACGGCCGGCAGGAGGCAGACGGGAGT
>DASWYM010000441.1:0-14396 GCA_036404975.1 Chitinophagaceae bacterium | reverse complement strand
ATTGAAAATACACAGAGCCAGATGCGGAAGGGGATCCTGGAGTTCTGTATTCTCTCCATCATTCGCCGGGGTGAGGCCTACCCCAGTGATATCGTGGAGGAAATGAAAGCCGCCAACCTCAACATCTTAGAAGGTACACTTTACCCTCTGTTGACCCGCCTAAAGAACGCCGATATGCTCACCTATCGTTGGGTAGAAAGCCAGAGCGGCCCTCCGCGTAAGTATTTCTCGCTGACTGAAAAGGGCGGGATGTTTTACCAGGAGTTGGAGACCACCTGGCAGGAATTATCCAACGGGGTGAACGCCCTGACCAACAAAACTGACGTTAAACAAGACTAAGAACTTCAACCAAAATCGTGATACAATGAAAAAGATCATTAACATAAATCTCTCCGGCAGGGTAATTCCCATAGAAGATGCTGCCTACGAGACCCTGCAACGCTACATTGAAAGCCTGCGGCGTTACTTCGCCAACGAGGAAGGCCGCGATGAGATCATCAATGACATCGAAAGCCGCGTGGCAGAACTGATGAACGACCGCGTACGCCGGGGTGCTGCTGCCGTGACCGAGGCCGACATGGAAGAGATCATCTCCGCCATGGGCCGCGTGGAAGACTTTGCCGAAGTGGATGCCGAAGACGCCACCACCGGTGCCGGCACGACCGCTACCGCTTACGCCACCACCGGTAAGCAGCGCTTCAAGGGCCGCCTGTACCGCGATACCTCGGATAAGATCCTGGGTGGTGTGTGCTCCGGTATTGCCAACTACATGAATGTAGACCCGGCGATCATCCGCCTGCTGTTTGCCATCATCACCCTGGGTGGGTTTGGCTTTGGCTTCTTCCTGTATATTATTGCCTGGATCGTGTTGCCTCCCCAAAACCTGGAGACCTACGTGGGCAAGCGCCTTTTTCGTAATCCCGACGACCGCATCATAGGCGGCGTGGCCGGCGGGTTGGGTGCTTACTTTAATATGAAGCCCTGGATCGTCCGCCTGATCTTTGCCGCCCCGCTGGTACTGAACATCTTTATCGGTATCATCAACGGCATCTTTAACGTCTTTCACGGTCCCGACTTCCCGAATATCTTTATCGGGTCGTTTACCGGCACCTTTATCCTGGCCTATATCGTGCTGTGGATCGTGCTGCCGGAAGCCCGCAGCCCTTATGAGAAGATGGAAATGAGGGGTGAAAGGGTGGACGTGAACCGTATCCGGCAGAACGTGCAGGAGAATATGGGGGATGTGAATGCCCGCATGCAGGCCTGGGGCCAGGAAGTGCGCGAGTCGGCCGAGAACCTCGGTGCCCGTGCCTCGGCCTTTGCCAGCACCCGCGGCCGCACCTTTGCTACCGAAGTGGGGCAAACCGCCCGCCCGGTGGCCGATGGCCTGGGCCGCGCCATAGGCATCGTGTTCAAAGCCTTCTTCCTCTTTATTGTGGGTTCCATTGCCTTTGGTTTGTTCGTAGCCGTGCTGATGTTTGCCGTCAGCGGCCTGGCCGTTCCGTTCCACGAGTTCTTCCTCGATGGCTTCTGGCAGACCGCCTCGCTGTGGGGTACGCTGATCTTCTTCCTGGCAGTGCCCATCATCGGCATCTTCGTATGGATCATCCGCCGCGTGATGAACGTGCGCTCGCAGAACCGCTACCTCGGCTGGACCTTTGCCGGCTTGTGGTTCCTCGGCTGGATCAGCCTGTCGATCTTCGTTTCTTCGCTGGCCTCTGATTTCCGCCGCACGGACCGCGTAGAGCAGGTGGTGCCTGTCACCCAGCCTGCCGGCGGCCGGATGCTGATCCGCGTGGACGAGCCCGAAGTAATGTACAGCGGCACCTTTGGCTGGTTTGACGACGACAGCGAAGGCTGGGACCTGACCGAAGACTCGCTGAAGATCTCCAATGTACACTTCGCCTTTACCAAAAGCACTGATTCCCTATACCACGTAGCCATCCTGAAGCAGAGCCGGGGCAGCAACCGCGGTGAAGCCCTGCAGCGCGCCCGCCAGATCGTGTACAGCGGCGCCTCGCTCGACAGTGCCCTGGTACTGGGCAGCGGTTACTCCATTGGCAAAGAGCAGAAGTTCCGCGCCCAGGAAGTGATGGTCGAGATCCGGGTGCCGGCCGGTAAGCGGGTCCGCTTCGACGAAAGTGTGCGCGAGAAGCTGAATCCCTATAACATTCGAATCCGCGAAGAAAGGGGCTGGGGCCGCCGTGGCGTGGACATCGACTTCGACGACTACAACTATTTCGAGTGGAAACCCGGTGTGGACTACCTGATGACCGATCGTGGCGAGCTGGTGGAAGCCGACAAAGCTACCCTGACCCCCGGAGGCACTTACGAATACAATCCCCCGGTGACCGATACCGCCAGGCTGATTGAAGAGCAGCGCCGCAAGGTGGAAGAAGAGCAGCGCCGGCTGGAGGAGCTGGAACGCCAGCGCCGCAACACCGGCACCACCAAAGTGAAGATGCCGCAGGAGTTGAACGTGAAGAGCGACCTGATCCACTTCCAGGTGCCTTCGCCGGTCTTCTCCCTGATCATGTAAGAGAGGTGAATAGTTCATGGTCCATAGTCCATAGAAGTACCAGGCACTAAAAGCATTAACCTTGGTTGAAGTTGACGGTCTCTGTGCCGCCCGCTTGAGGCCCTCATTTACCTGGGGGCCTTTTTTCTACCCCTTTGAGAAGCTGTAAGCCACGAGCTGCAAGCTCCAAGCCTGGTCATTGGGTCAATAAGTCATTGAGCCAGTGAGTCATTGGCCTGAGACAGCAGCCCTACCTGCCCTGTGAGTGTTTATATGCATTCTTAATCACCAAAACCTTAATTGTCATGAAACGAGTATTGAAAATAGCGGGATGGATCGTGGGAGTGGTCCTTCTTATTTGCGGGACCATTTTCGTGGTGGCGTGGAAATCGCCGAAGTATTACATCGTCAAAGACTACCAGACAGCAGGGCCCTACCTGCCTTTTAGCCAATACGTGGTCAATCATCCGAAGCCGTTTGTGGTGGAGGAGGATGGCGTGCTCATCTTTGGGGCCGAGCACACTCGCGACCCCCGCCACCCGCAGATCCACAAGATGGAAGCTGCCTGGCGCCACTTCCGGCCCACGGTGGCCCTGGTGGAAGGGCGGCTGGGTTTCCTGCTGCCTCGCCTGATGGACCCGGTGAAAGAGCTGGGTGAGGGCGGCAAGGTGAAGGCCCTGGCCGAAAGGGAAGGCATCGCGGTGTACAACTGGGACCTGTCGAAAGAGGAGCTGGCCCGGGGGCTGAAGCAGAAGTTTACTCCTGAGCAGATCGCGCTCTACCAGGTGCTGTTGCCTTATTTCAGCAACCTGCGCTGGGGCAAGCCGGCCGACCCGGCTCCTTACCTGCAACTGGACCGCGCAGCCTATGTAGGTCTGCAAGACTCCATCCAAAGCATAGAGGACGTGGATCGCGTGTGGAAGAAGCATTTCCCCCGCATCGACTGGCGCGACGTGTCGGACGAGCGGCCCCTGCCCGGCTTCCTGGCTGGGGTAATGGCAGCCACCAACGACCTGCGCAACCAGCAGCTCATTGCCGCCGTGCGCGAGTTGACGGCCAAAGGCGAACGGGTGTTCGTGGTATGCGGGTCGAGTCATGCGGTCTGTGTGGCACCGGCATTTCAATAAGTCACTTCCTTTCAGGGGCTCCGCCCGGGGCCCCATGTTTTTCCTTCTATCACACTAGAATTATTACTTTATGCCATACTCCGCTAGTTACCCTCGACGGGGCAAAAGGATCGCTTTGCGCATAGGGCTCCTTCTTCTTTTACTGGTAGCAGCCTTTGTAGTTTATGACCTTTACCTAAGCAAGCCGCCCCGGGTGGATAGGGGCCTTGTGGTGTCCGAAAAGGTGCTGGCCGGCCACAGCCACCAGCTTTGGTCTGTCTGTTTTAGCCCCGATGGGGCCCTGCTGGCCAGTGGAGGCGCCGATACGGCGGTAAGGCTCTGGAATACCGTGGAAGGCTCTCTGTCGCAGACCCTGCTACAGCCCACCGGCACCACGGCGCTGGACTTTAGCCCCGATGGCAGGCAGGTGGTCAGCGCCAGTTATGATGCTATCATCCGGCTATGGGACCTGCCTGCCCGCCGCGTGGCGAAAGAGTTCCGCGGACACAAGGGTACCGTGTGGACAGTAGTCTTCTCGCCCGACGGGCGCACCCTGGCTTCTGCAGGAGAAGACAAGACCATAAAGCTCTGGAACGCAACCACCGGAAAGCTCCTGCGCTCCCTCGGCGGGCACGGTAGGAACATCTGGAAAGTGCGTTTTACCCCGGATGGAGGCCGGGTGGTCAGCTCCTCGTTTGATCGTACGGTAAAGATCTGGGACGCCCGTAGCGGACGTCTGCTGCATACCCTGGAGGGGCACCGCCAGGCCGTGGTTGGCCTGGCCGTTTCCCCCGACGGGCGCACTCTTGCCAGCGCCAGCGACGACAAGACCATTAAGCTTTGGGATATGAGCAGCGGGCAGCTGCAGCGCACCTTGCCGGGGTGGAAAGAGCATGTGTACTCGGTGGCGTTCAGCCCCGATGGACAGCGCCTGGTGAGCGGTAGCCGCGACAACGGAGGGACGGGTGAGCTGGTGCAGAACTTTCTAGGTGTCACCGCCCCTCCCAGGGGCATTACCGTGCGGGTGTGGGAGGTGCGCACCGGTCGATTGCTGCAGACCCTTAGCGGGCATAACAATGATGTGATGGAAGTGGCGTACAGCCCCAGTGGAAAGCATATTGCCAGCGCCAGTACCGACCATACGGTGCGGCTTTGGCGGGTGGTGAAATAACAAAGCAAAAGGCAGGCACGGTAGAAATGCTCCTGGGGAAAGGGAAACAAAAATCCCGGCAATCTGTAAATCCTAATAATCCGCGGTCTATTTTTGCCCCCAAATTTTCTATATGAAGAATACGCCTTTCACGGACAAACACATCGCCCTGGGTGCCAAGATGGCCGAGTTTGCCGGCTACAACATGCCCATCAGCTACACCGGCATCAACGAAGAGCACCACACCGTGCGCCGCAATGCCGGCGTGTTCGACGTGAGCCACATGGGTGAGTTTATCCTGAAGGGTGAAGGCGCCCTGGACCTGATCCAGCGCATCACGTCGAACGACGCCTCCAAGCTTACGGCCGGCAAGGCCCAGTACAGCTGCCTGCCCAACGAGCTCGGCGGCATCGTGGACGACCTGATCGTGTACTGCCTCGAGGAGAACAAGTCGTACATGATCGTGGTGAACGCCTCCAACATCGAAAAAGACTGGGACTGGTTCCAGAAGCACAATACCGCGGGCGTGGAGATGCACAACATCAGTGACGATACGTGCCTGCTGGCTATCCAGGGACCCAACGCCACCAAGATCCTGCAGCCCCTGACCGGCATGGACATCCTCAACCTGAAATACTACACCTTCACCAAGGGCGAGTTTGCCGGGGTGAAGAACGTGCTGGTGAGCGCAACCGGTTATACCGGTGCCGGCGGGGTGGAGATCTACTTCGAGAACAAGGACGGCAACGCCGACACCATCTGGAACGCCATTTTCGAAGCCGGTGCCCCGCAAGGCCTGAAGCCCATTGGCCTGGCTGCCCGCGACACCCTGCGCCTGGAGATGGGCTACTGCCTCTACGGAAACGATATCGACGACACCACCTCGCCGCTGGAAGCGGGCCTGGGTTGGATCACCAAGTTCACCAAGGACTTTACTGCGAAAGACATCCTGCAACAGCAAAAGGCCGAAGGCGTGAAGCGCAAGCTGGTAGGTTTCGAGATGGTGGACAAGGGTATTCCCCGCCACGGCTACGACATTTGCGATGCAGAGGGCAATAAGATCGGATACGTTACGTCCGGCACCCAGTCGCCTTCCCTGGGCAAGGCCATCGGCATGGGGTATATACAAACGGAGCACAGTTCCATTGATTCGGTAATGTATATCAAGGTAAGAGATAAGCTGGTACAGGCTAAAGTGGCGAAAATTCCGTTTAGTTAAAAACACCACTATGCCACTGATCAAGCTAACCACCTTTGTAAACGCACCCCTGGAACGGGTCTTTGACCTGAGCCGCAGTATCGACCTGCACAAGAAGTCCATGAGCCGTTACGGCGAAAAGCCCGTATCGGGCCGGATCGAGGGCCTTATGGAGCAGGGCGACAGCGTCACCTGGCAGGCAAAGCACCTGCTGAAGCAACGCACGCTGAGCGTGAAGGTGACGCAGATGAAGGCCCCGCACTCCTTTGTGGACGAAGCGGTAAAGGGCGACTTTGCCGCTATGAAGCACGAGCATTATTTCAAGTCCTGCGACAACGGCACCTTTATCATCGACCACTTCTATTTCAAATCCCCCTATGGAGCCCTCGGGGCCCTGTTCAACCGCCTCTTCCTGACTGGATATATGCGGCGGTTGCTGGAAGCCCGTAACGGGGTGATCAAAGAGGTGGCCGAGAGCAACCAGTGGAAGCACTATTTGCAGGAGGAATTAGGGATTAGGGATTAGGAGAAACCTCCAACCTCCAACCTCCAACAGTTAATAACAACACATTCATGAAGCAACCTTCTTTATATACTTGTCTTTCCCCGGCCCTGCTGCACCTTTATGACGTGCGCGATTGCATCGTGGTGGTGATTGATGTGCTGAGAGCCACTTCCACCATCGCCACCGCCCTTTACAACGGGGCCAAAGAGATCATCCCGGTGGACAGCGTGGAGCGCTGTATCCAGCTGGGCAAGCACCTCTCCTGCATCACGGCCGGCGAGCGCGACGGGCAGATCGCCCCGGGGCTGCAGTACGGTAACTCTTCTTTTGAGTACCCCCGTGAGTTCATCCAGGGCAAGATCCTGGTGCTCACTACCACCAATGGCACCAAGCTCCTCCACATGGCCGTGGCCAAGGGGGCTACGGAGATCGTTACCGGATCCTTCCTGAACCTGGGCGCGGTATGCGACCACCTCGTGGCCGAGAAGAAGAACGTCATCCTTGCCTGTGCCGGCTGGAAAGACCGCGTAAACATGGAGGATACCCTTTTTGCCGGAGCAGTGGTGTCGCGCATCCGTGAACACTTCAGTGTTAACTGCGACGCCTCCCATATTGCCGAAAATCTCTACGGCAATACCAAAGGGCACCTGTTCGAGTTCATGAAGGATAACGATGCCTCGCACTACCACCGCCTGATGGGCTTTGGCCTGGAGCGGGATATACGCCACTGCCTGACGCCGGACCTGGCTAATGTGCTGCCTTATTACATCAACGAGCGACTGGTGATTTAACAATAATAGTTCTGTTTGAGCTAGGTTATTTGCCCACTTTTCTGTTACTTTTGCAGATTGTCCTTTTCGCATCGACGGGTCTCTTTTCTGAGGGAAAAAGACCTTTCTGAAGGGCAAGAGACCCATAATCTACAATCGTAAATCAGAAAGAGTTTGGCTTTACCGCATTTGTTGAAATACGTTTATACGCATGGCAGTGATGAAGTGATTCGCCGCGGCAAAAAGATCCACGCCATCGGCTTTGTAGAGCTGGCGGAACACGACGACCTGTTTGGATCGGCAACCTTCCGGGTGAAGGACGACAACTATGCCACCTTCTACAAGGTGTTTGTTCAGAACTATAAAGATCCCAAGTCTGTATCGCTGCGCTGTGCCTGTCCATACAACCTCGGCGAAATCTGCCGCCACGAGGCCGCGGCCCTGCTGCGCCTGCAGGAGATGATCGACAAAGGCCTGCTGCAGCGCCAAGACGTGCAGTACAACCAGCAGCATACGGTGGCCAAGATGAAGTCCATCGAGATGAAGACCATCCGACTGCTCTGTGCTCCCGAGACCTTTGATGAGGCGGAGGCCTGGCTGAAGCACCACAAGCCCGTGATCGAGAGCGCCAAGGATGAGACCGTTAAAGCGACCGTCAACATACAGGGAGAGGACTATACCGTTATTATCCGCCGCAACGAAGAGCGCACCTTTGATACCAGCAGCAACTATGTGGATACCGAACACCCCCTGGGCCTGCCCAAGGTGATCGTGTTCCTGCACCTGCTGAACGCCCACGGCGCCGGCTATTTCGACACCATCCGCAACTGGGACAAGGAGAAGAATAAGCTGCTGGAGATCTACGGCTATTCGCTGCAGGACGACCTGGAAGGCAAGTTCGAGTTTACCTATAAAGAGGGCAAGCCCTACCTGCGCGTGCTGGATCCCTCCATCAAGCGCGTGGCCGTGCCCGCCTCCTCCGCCCCGGTGCGCAAGGTGGAAAAGGTGATGGTGGAGGCCGAGCCCGAGGAAGAGCAGAAGGCTGTGGCCGAAGGACGTGTCCTGGGCCTCGTGTTCAACCTCAACAAGGGCGTATTCCCCTTCTTTACGATCGACTTGGTGGAAGGCGAAAAGATCGACGACGGTACGCTTGCCGGCACCCTGGAAAAGCTGGAGCTGGCCAAGTACATCAATACCGATGCCTACAGTGACGAAGACCGCGCGCTGGTTACCCAGGTGCGTAAGCTGCAGGAAAGCGAGATCAATAAATACCTCAACCGCAACTCCCCCTTCTCAGGCTTCTGGGAGAACATCGTGCACCAGGAGGGCGACGACCTGCCCGAGGAAACAAAGTCACTGGTGGTGGAGTACCTGCTGCCCAAGCTTAAGAAGCTGGCGACGGATTTCAGCGCTGCCCCCTTCTATATCCTGCCAAAGGGCAAGAGCTTTAAGACCGCCCACCTGGAGCGGGCCGAACTGAGTGCCGTGCCCCTGACTCCCGAGTTCTTCGTGGCCAAGGTGGACGATAGCTTTGAGATTGAGTGCTTTATCAAGCCCGAGGCGGTAGCCTACGGCCTTAATGATAACGAAGCCCCTACGTCGCTGTTCTTCCTCTATAACCACCAGGTATTCCTGTGGAGCAGCGTAGAAGCCGCTTCGGTGGCCACCCAGTTCCTGCCCGACGGGGTGATGCAGGTGTCGCAGGATACCTGGCCCACCACGCTGACGAAGATTGTGCTGCCCCTGACCAAGGAGTATAAGGTGGAGTTCGACCGCTCGCTCGTGGACGAGATCAAGGATGGCGAACCCGATATCAAGCTGTACCTGCAGGAGAAAGGCGACTACCTCGTCTTTCAGCCTGTCTTCTCCTATAAAGGTTTCGACACCAGGCCTAAGGACCGCGACCAGCTGATCGTGCCGCATGCAGGCAAGGTCACCGTGGTGCACCGCAACCGCGAGGCCGAGCAAGCCTTTATCGGCAAGATGCACACCCTGCACTCCAACTTCGTGGAGTTCGACGATGGCGCTACCCTTGCTTTGAAGGGAGGCGATGTGTTGAAGAACAACTGGTTCTTCCTCTTCGTGGATGCCATGGGCGAGATGAAAGTACCGGTGTATGGTTTTGAGCAGCTGAAGAACTTCCGCTTCAATACCGCCAAGCCTTCTACCCATATCTACATCTCTTCCAATACCGACTGGTTCGATGCCAAGGTGGACATTCTCTTTGGCGACCAGAGGGTGAGCGTGGCGGAGGTGAAGAAGGCGCTGGCCAATAAGCAGCAGTTTGTGCAATTGAATGACGGCACCCTTGGTATCCTGCCCGAGGAGTGGCTGAAGAAATACTCCCTGCTGTTCCGCGTGGGCGAAGGCAAGGCCGACAAGCTGAAGCTGTCGCGCTACCACTTGAGCGTGATCGACGAACTGTACGAGAACCGCGATGAGGAAGAGCTCACCATCAAACTGGAAGAGAAGTACGAGCGCATCCGTGAGTTCGACCGTATCAAAGAGATCGATCCTCCCGAGAACCTGCAGCCCATCCTGCGTCCCTACCAGGTGGCGGGCTTCCAGTGGCTCAACTACCTGAAGGAAGTGTCGTGGGGCGGCATTCTTGCCGACGACATGGGTCTGGGTAAGACCGTTCAGGCGCTGTCGTACCTGCAACACTATTACGAAGAGAACGATGGACTGAAAGCCCTGGTGGTGTGTCCCACTACCCTGATCTATAACTGGGAGAACGAGATCCGGAAATTTACGCCGTCGCTGACCTATCATATTCACCACGGCCCGCAGCGCCTCCGCACCGCGGAAGACCTGGCAAAGCACAACGTCATCATCACTACCTACGGTACCCTGCGTTCCGACATTAAGGTGTTTGTGCAGAACCTGTTCGACTACGTGGTGCTCGATGAATCGCAGGCTATTAAGAACCCGGCAAGCAAGGTGACGAAAGCCGCAGCCCTGCTACAGGCCCGTAACCGTATCTGCATGAGCGGTACCCCGCTGCAGAACAACACCTTTGACATCTACGCGCAGATGAACTTCCTGAACCCCGGCATGCTGGGCACGATGGAGTTCTTCCGCCAGGAGTTTGCCATTCCCATCGACAAGTTTGGCGAAGAGGAGCAGAAAGACCACTTGCGCAAGATCCTCTATCCCTTTATCCTGCGCCGCACTAAGGAGCAGGTGGCTAAGGACCTGCCCGAAAAGCAGGAGATGGTACTGTTCTGCGAGATGGGCCACGACCAGCGCCGCATTTACGATGCTTACCGCAACGACTTCCGCTCACGCATCATGGGCACCATCGAAGAGCAGGGTATCCAGAAGTCGCAGCTTACGATCCTGCAAGGTCTGATGAAGCTGCGGCAGATCTGCGACTCACCCGCCATCCTGAACGAGCAGGAGAAGTTCGAGAACCACTCCATCAAGCTCGACGAGCTGGCCCGCGAGATCACCGAGAACATCTCCAACCACAAAGCCCTCATCTTCTCGCAGTTCCTCGGCATGCTGGCCCTTATCCGCCACAAGCTCGAAGAACTGGGTGTGAAATACGAATACTTTGACGGCAGCACCTCGGCTCCTGACCGCGAGAAAGCCATCCAGAGCTTCCAGGGCGACGACGAAGTGCGCGTATTCCTGATCTCCCTCAAAGCGGGTGGGGTCGGTCTTAACCTGACGGCGGCCGACTACGTGTATATTGTCGACCCGTGGTGGAACCCGGCCGTGGAGCAGCAGGCCATCGACCGTACGCACCGTATCGGCCAGACGAAGAACATCTTTGCCTACCGCATGATCTGTAAGGATACCATCGAAGACAAGATCATGCAGCTGCAGGAGCGCAAGCGCCAGCTGGCCAAGGAGCTTATTGCCGACGATGCGTCCTTCGTCAAGTCACTGTCGCGCGAAGACGTTGAGTACCTGTTTAGCTAAGGGGCCTGACCGCTCTAACTTACCTCCGGCTGCTTCAGGTAGCCGGATTTTTTTATCCTGCACACAAAGCAAAGAAGAGAATGGTGAAAAAAACAACCTTTACCTGTTGTAATGAGACGTTGTAATGAGTCGGACCTTCCATAATCTGCAGCTTAGGTCCCATCTGCTACAGATCCGCAATGTCAAAGAACTTCGAACAGACCTCTGTCTATTCGTTTGGAAAAGCACTCTTGCCTATCCACTGTAAAGTTCCTCAACAGTATGCAGATAGAAAAGTACTGTAGGTCTAAGTGCGTCCTCAAGGGTCTATATTTCCTATTATTTCCTCATTAGGGTCTTCCAGGGGCTATGTTCTATAGGAGAAGCAACAAGAAAAGCAACGATGAACAACGAGAAATAAGAAAGGAGAAACATTCATTAAATATGCTCGCTTTATCAAAGAGGCCCTGCCTTATAATTCAAACAGAGGGCTTCTCGTTCCTGTTAATGAGAAGGATGTGCTAGTTTCTCTTTTGCAGGTAGTGCAGTGCCACCTGCAGGATCTGATCTATGCCGGTGGCGCGAAACTTAACTACAACCGGTGGGCCGTAGTCTTCCCTTGGTACGCCATTCACATGGAACAGTTTCTCCACCGGGAACGAGAAGCCGATCTTCGTATGGGGCATCTGGTAAGAATAGATAGCGCCGTTTAGACCGGCCATCCGCGTGCCGATTACTGTAGCTCTCCGGAGGGCGTCAAACCCGATGACGATACCCTCGCCCACCGAGCCGGTCCAATGATTCGCCAGTACCACAAGGGGTTTCGTATAAGGGTCTTTTCTTGGGGATACAATTTCCTGCCAACTCCTTTTTACACCGTACTGGCGTTCCTCTGCTGTTAGCTCGTGCACCTGGTATAAGCCCTGCTTTGTAATAAAGCGCCCGATAATGGCCCGGGCCACCGTGGTGTTGCCGCCGCTGGGTGTTTCCCGCATATCAAGGATGAGGGCCTTTGTGCCCATCATCGTGTTGAGCACCGAATCAAAAAGCGGAATGAGCGCATTGTCCCACAGGCTGTTGTTGATGCGGATATAGCCAATGCTGCCTTTCAGCACGTTAGACTCAAGGCGGCCCGGGTAGGTGTAGTCGTTAATGGTGCGCACCGAGTCGGGATAAAAATGGCGCAAGACGCCTTTATCGCTCACCGTGATCTTTCGTTGGTCGGAATGATTGCCAGCAAGCAATACCCTCAGGGCATAATTGCTGGCTTCCTGATCCTGCCTTTTAAGCGCCTTAGCTGTAAAGGATTGGATTGCTTTATTTATAAGCTGGTCATTGAACGCCACCAGCTCCATTCCCGCCCGAAGCCCTGCTTTCCAGGCACCATAGTCCTGTCGTACTTCAGTGATCAAAGGCTTGCCATCTACGTATTCGGCCCAGCTATCTGCACCGCTGGGCACGAGGCGCTGCGACTCCCGGGTGTTGGTGTTTAGCGATACATGGTGATCGTAGAGTTCGTAGAGCACCCGTTCCAGCAATCCCACAAAGCTCCGGTTACTGGTGATGGTATCCACCGAGGGTGCATAAAGGTTCTTTACCTTTTCCCAGTCGGTGGCTTTCTTGTCCCAGTAGCAATAGTTATCCTTTATAGTTTGCCACAGGAAGTCAAAGTCTTCGCGGTATTGCTGGCGGGTGAGCGCCTGCCCTCGCGACAGATAAAAGGAAGTGCAGCACAGTATCAAAAGCAGAAGTCTTGCCATGTGTTTGATAAAGTAAGTAACGTGGGACCTGGAACTTTCCCTGCTCATCCCCCATCCCTGATCACCTTAATAGTTCAGCAACTCCAGCTTCTTTGCCAGCGTCTTAGGTGCTACGCCCAGCCAGGCACTTACCAGGGCTTCGCGGAACACCTCTTTTTTTACCTTCGACAGCTCCACCACCGTCCAGCCCTGCCGTCCCCAAGCGCCCTCCACCGGGTAAAAGATGGCGGGATCGTAGTCGTCGAATACCGACTGGTCTACGGTCGACAGCTTAAGCACTACCCTTTTCTCTTCGGCGTGTAATACGGCAAAAATCTTTTTGCGCACGCGGAACGAGGGCTTGCCTCTATGGTCCTGCTCCTCTGCCTCTGGCAGCGACAAAGCGAACTGGCGAACGTGGGCGGGTGTGACCATACCATAAGGTTTAAGCGGTGCAAAGAAGTGTATTATAAAGTTCCTACATCCTTGCCAAAAAATAAAGCCCTGGATGCTCAATAAGTATAAAGTGTTCAACTCATCTCATTACGCATCATTCATCACTCATTCCCTATAGCATACTTTATCCCTCCAAGCACGTGCTGCAGAAACAGCGGCTCCTTGTAGCTCTCCGACGTGTGCCCGCCGGCGGTGTACCAGGCGCGGCCGCCGTCGAACGAATGGTACCAGGCAATGGGGTGACTAGCGCCGTTGGTGCCGCCCTTGTAGCTTTTCTCATCCAGGTTGAGCAGGACGGTTACCCCGGTATTCATATCCTTGAAGTTGTACCACTCGTCCTTGCGTTCCCACACGTCGGGCAGGTGCTGGGTGGATATATGTTCCTTATTCACCACGTGGATGCGGGCGTTCTGTATGTGGGGATGGCTGCTGAAATAGGCACCGGCCAGTTTGTTGTACCACGGCCAGCTGTACTCCGTGTCAGTGGCCGAGTGGATGCCCACAAAGCCTTTGCCCGAGCGGATGTATTGCTCAAAGGCGACCTGCTGCATCGTGTCGAGTACATTGCCCGTAGTGTTCAAGAACACGACGGCATCGTAACGCTTCAGTCCTTCGGTAGTAAAATGGCCCCCGTCCTTCGTGGTATCTACCGCTATCCCGTGCTCGCTTCCCAGCCTTTGCAGGGCGGCCAGGCCATCGGGAATCGACTGGTGGTAATAACCCGCTGTTTTGTAGAACACCAGGATGGAGGAAGATCTTTCGCTGGTTTGTACGGTGGGTTTAACGGAAGCACAGCCAAATACCAGGAAGGAGGCCAGGGCAACGATGCATATAGGTCTGATCATGTGGTAGGAATTGCGTCCTCCAATGTACTACTAAATACGCGGAAAGAAGGTTGGCTATTCATCATTGCCCATGCGGTCTTAGAGCCATTCTTTTGTTCCAGCCCTGGCTTAAATGACTGAATTATAATTTGGACGAGGCTTTTGAATTCTGGAAATACCGAGTATATTAGCGCCCAACCAAAACCAATACTTATGTTATTAAT
>DASWYM010000440.1:0-2631 GCA_036404975.1 Chitinophagaceae bacterium | reverse complement strand
GATGCAGAGACGTTGGCAGGAAGCCGGGTTCAGTGGCCGGCCCGAATGCCGGCAAGGGCAAGGGGGCCAGGTGGCGGCAGCCGGTCCGGCACCCGAACGCTCACCCGGAGCGACCCGCCCTTTTGTTTGCGCACCGCCAGGCTCCCGTGGATAGAGGCCACCCAGGCCTGCAGGCCGGTAGCTTCCAGGGACCGCAGAAAACCGGCCGGCTCTCCTCCTTCAGCCCGCACCAGCACCGAAAGCGTGATACGGCCTTTCGCCTGCGCCAGGGCCACCCTTACGTCTTTCACCGCTTCCCCACCCGGCAGGCTGCCCAGGATCTCCTGGGCCATGCGGAACAGGTCAACCCATAAGTCCGCCGGTATCTGCGCCTCTTCACCGCGCCCTTCCAACCGGCAGGGAACCTTCAGCAGCAGGGCTGTTTCATCGCAAAGCCATTGCAGGGTATTGTAAAGCCCTACTTCTGCCAGCATGCCGGTACCGATGGAATAGGAAAGCTTGCGAAGGGAATTGATCAGCAGCCCGGTGGCCGAAACGGCGTGCGCCAACCGGTGCTGCACTTCCGGCCCGAAATCAGCCGATTGACTGCTCAACCAGCCCAGGTCCATGCGCACCGCCGAGGCGATCTGCGCCAGCTCCTCGTGCAGCTCGGCAGCCAGGTAGTTGCGGTCCTTTTCAAGCCGCGTTTTAAAGTGGGTGGCCAACCCCTTTGCCTGGCGGTACTCCTCTTCCAGTTCCTTTTCCTTTCTTTTTCGCGCGGTAACATCTTTGGCAATGGCAAACACCACTTCCTTTTCCGGGAAATAAAGAGAGGTCCAGTGCAGCCATACCGTCTCGCCCTGGCTGGTCAGGTAGCGGTTCTCGAAATTGACCAGCGCCTTCCCCTCCAGCAGCTCCTTCCTGCGCCGGGCCGTCGGTTCCCGGTCGTCCGGATGGATGAAAGAGGCGATGGGCTGCTGCATCAATTGCTCCAGCGGGTATTGCAGCTTTTGCACCACGGCGCTGTTGATTTTCCGGAAATACCCGTCCTTCCCGGCAATACACACCAGGTCGGGGGTATGCTCAAAAAACGAAAACATATCCAGGTCCGTTTGCCCAGGCACTGTCATGCAGAATAAGGGGAGTTGATCATGAGTAAAATAAATACAGGCGGGCTGACAGGGCAGCCACCGCTTTCATCCAAAAATAGAATAATTCCCCGCCAACGGACAGGTACGAAACAAATCAACAGGAGCATAAAGGCCCCTAATCCCCAATACCCGGCCCGACGGCCAAGAAGCCACGGTCAACGAACCAGTGGGCTTGCCTGCCCAAAATCAGCAAAGGGATGAAGTTTATTCCGCAACTTGTCTTATGCTGGTCATTTACAAGGGCAATATGGTATTGAAGGTGGCGCCGGAGGGGAGTGTCGTCCGCATCCAGCCCGTCGTGGGCCGGTTCGACAACCCCCAGCTGCTCCATACCCTGGCACGCAACGAAGAGCTGCTGGCGCAGGTGTATTTTAGCCATCTCAGCACCGGAGAAGCGCTCACAGGCATGGCCCGCTATTTCGATCAAAGAGGCGGCTGGTGCGCCTGCCCGGGCAAACACCGCCGGCTAAAGAGGACAGCAGGGGGGCCGAATCGTAAGGCAGCGGGCTGCGCCGCTGTAATTCCCTGGCCACCGTGCCTGGTGCCGGGGACCTTATGCAATCAGCTCCAACCGGTGCTGGTTGACAAAGTTGATCAGCGAGGCGGTATTTTTCAGCTTCAGCTTCTGCAGGATATTATAGCGGTGCACCTCGATGGTTTTCAGCGCTACGCCCAACTCCTCACTGATCTCCCGCGAAGTGGCGCCCCGCGCGATCCGGGCAATGACCTGCAGCTCCCTGGCCGTAAGGGACCGCAGGGACTCTGTACCATTATCACTGCTGATGATCTGCTCGGAAAGGGTATCCTTTATTTCCTGGCAGATGTATTTTTTACCCCTCAGCACTTCCCCGATGGCCCGGAACAGCTCCTCGCTCGGGGAGCTTTTGGTCACATAGGCCGAGGCACCCTGCCGGATCATCTCGCGCGCATAGGTCGGATGGTTATGCATGGAGACGCCCACGATCTTAGCGGCGGGCCAGGACCTCCGGATATGGGCAGTAGCTTCCAGGCCGTTCATGCCCGGCAGGTTGATATCGATGAGCACCACATCGGGGTGCAGACGCCGGGTCAGCTCGATAGCCTCCTCGCCACTGCCGCACTCGCCCACGACCGCAAACCGGGGGTGGCTGTTCAGCATAAAGCTCCAGGCTTCCCTTATCAGGGCGTGATCGTCTGCTATCAGAATGGAAGTTTTGCTCATAGGAAAAAGATTAGATCATTCATAAAACACTTTCCTGCTGGTCTGCCATTACCATTGGTCCTTTGTCCTCGCCCCGCATTTTGTGAAGGGCACCGGAGGCCTTTCCTTTCAAAAGAAGGTGTCAGGGCGGCCGGGGTTCTACGGGCGATCCAAACTGCGGCAAGACAGGGCTTGCTGAAAAACACGACCTTCGGATCCCGCTCTCCTTCCACAACCCCCGGACATGCACCCTGGTTGGGGCTCCTCCCCCGCACCAGTCCGTTAGGGATCTCCACCCGGTACCCGGCTCCTTTTCCCAAA
>DASWYM010000439.1:0-5757 GCA_036404975.1 Chitinophagaceae bacterium | reverse complement strand
CCCATGGCCATGATCAATGCCTGGTCCAGCGGTACGAAACCCTGGTCCTATCCTGAAGTGGCCGACCAGGTAAAAGAACTGGCCCTGTTGCGGATGCAGATGATGCCGTACTGGTATACGGAATTTGCTAAATACCACTTTGAAGGAACACCGCCTTTCAGGGGTATGGGACTGGAAGCGGGATTTAAACAGGAAGTGAAAAAAGAAGCTGCCAATACCAATTTGGAGGAGAATCCGTATGCGGAAGCCACCGCCAAAGAAATCAAGGACCAATATATGGCCGGCGAGTACTTGTTGGTGGCTCCTCTCTTTGCCGGGGAAAAAACCCGCAAGGTGGTATTGCCCAAAGGAAAATGGTTTGATTTCTATACCGGCGAGTTTGCAGGCGACGGTGTTATTATCACCGTAGAACCGGGACTGAATAAAATACCTGTTTATGTAAAGGACGGTGGGATCATTCCCCTGATGAAGCCGACGCTGCACGCCCCTAAAAAAGGCGAGAAAGTGGACCTGGAAATTCGCCATTACGGGACTGCACCCGGAAAATATGCTTTGTATGATGATGATGGGGAAACGTTCAATTATGAAAAAGGGGCGTACAGCTGGCGGGAGATCAGGGTGGTTAAGGACACGGACGGGCAGTGGAAAGGCGTACTGGCTCCCCCACAGCCTGGCAAGCCCAACACCGTGGGTGCGGTGACCTGGAAATTCATGACCCAATAAGTATCGCGAAAACGTAGCAGGAGCGGGAAGCACAAAAAAGGAACGGCCACGATAGCCAATAGTTGTAAGGGGTTAAACACGATCACCTCCACGCTCGCTACACAAACAAAAGTTGCATGAGACGTATCATCATTTTCTTTTCCCTGTTTTTAGCCGCCTGTTCTGCGCAACGGCAAATAGGGAAGGATGTGCCTTCTTTTGAAAAGGAAGTGTCGGATGTGCTCCGGCAACCTATTTTATCGGAGGCTGCGTGGGCCATGAACGAGCAACCTGTTACGGTTACGGCCCAGACTTCCCCCAGGAGTGCGGGCACGAAGCACGACTTTTTTTCCGAAGGTGATTACTGGTGGCCCAATCCTGTCAGTGCCGACAGCCCCTATATCCAAAAGGACGGTATGACCAACCCGGATAATTTCGTGGCCCACCGGCTGGCCATGATCCGCTTTAGCCGGGTCATAGGAGCACTGGCTTCTGCGTATAAATTAACCGGCGATCCAAAATACGTGCAGCAGGCGCTAAAGCACTGCACCGCCTGGTTCGTAGATAAGGAGACGTTGATGAATCCCCACCTGTTGTATGCCCAGGCAATCAAAGGGCGGGTGACCGGCAGGGGTATTGGCATCATTGATACCATTCATTTAATGGAGGTGGTCCAGGGCCTTCGCACAATGGAGGGAGCAGCCGCTATGGATCAGCAGGCTTTGGCGGCCATTAAGGGCTGGTTCCGGGCGTACCTGCTGTGGCTGACGACCCACAAATACGGTAAAGACGAAATGAATGCGGCCAATAACCACGGTACCTGCTGGGCCATGCAGGTGGCAGCCTTTGCCCGGTTCACCGGCGACGAAAAGCTGATGGACTTTTGCCGTGAGCGTTATAAAACGGTCTTTCTTCCGACCCAGATGGCCACCGACGGCAGCTTTCCCCAGGAACTGAGGCGCACCAAGCCGTATGGCTATTCCATTTTTAACCTCGATGCCATGACCATGCTGTGCCAGATCCTTTCTACCAGGGAGGACAATCTCTGGGTCTATACCACCCCCAAAGGTCAATCCATTCGCAGGGGCATAGCGTACCTGTATCCCTACATAAAGGACAAAAGCAAATGGCCGCTCAAGCCCGATGTGATGTATTGGGACCAGTGGCCGGTAGCCCAGCCCTTTCTCGTTTTTGGGGCCCGTGCTTTTGGGCAAGCCGAGTGGTTCAACACCTGGAAAGACCTGGACCACGCGCCCAGGGTAGAAGAAGTGATCCGCAACCTGCCGGTACGGAATCCTTTAATCTGGTTTGAATAAAACGTATCTATGAGGAGATTCATGCGCCCGTCTTCGTTTGCCCTGCTGCTGTGCACCAGCCTCTTCTTTTCAGCAGCCGGCCAGGTGGCCGGCGATGAGGACCCGGAGATGTTCAACCGGGCCAGGGCCCGGGACAGCCAGGCTATTGAAGAAGCCCGCCAGGGCTGGTGGACCGCTTCCATGAAAACCCGTGAAGAGCGGATACAGTGGTGGCGTGATGCCCGCTTCGGCATGTTCATTCACTGGGGTGTTTATTCACTGCCCGGAGGGGAGTGGAAAGGCAGGCGGGTAGGGGGGTACGCCGAGCACCTGATGCGCAAGGAGAAGATCTCCCGCCAGGAGTACCTGCAGCTGGCCCACCGGTTTAACCCTACTGAATTTGATGCCGAAGAGTGGATCGGGACGGCTAAGAAGGCCGGTATGCGCTATTTTATCATTACGGCCAAACACCACGACGGCTTTGCCTTGTACGACTCAAAGGTTTCCGATTTCGATATGGTGGATCAAACGCCCTTTAAGCGCGACCCCATGGCTGAACTGGCTGCTGCGGCGAAAAAGCACGGGATGAAGTTCGGCTTCTATTACTCACATGCCTTCGACTGGGAGCACCCCGATGCTCCGGGCAACGATTGGGAGTACCATAACCCGGGTGGCGATAAGCTGCTGGGGGGCGCTAACTGGTTCGACACGCATCCCGAATGGTTGCCCAAAGCCCAGAACTATGTGCAGCAAAAAGCCATCCCCCAGATCCGGGAGCTGATCGAAAAATACCACCCCGACATACTTTGGTTTGATACCCCGCACAAACTGCCGCTTTCGGAAAACATCAGGATCCTCAAAGCGATCCGCGAAGCCGATCCCCGCGTAGTGGTGAATGGCCGGCTGGTGCGCAGTGCGGCCGCCAACTTCGGAGACTACCGGAACACGGCCGACCGTCCCGCCGAATTCTACCCGGTCAGCGGCGACTGGGAAGCTATTCCCACGACCAACGAATCCTACGGGTACTCCCGGTTTGATAGCAGCCATAAGCCGGCCAGTCATTTTATTCAATTGCTGGCCGGTGCGGTGTCCCGGGGCGGAAACTTACTGATGAACATCGGTCCCAAGGGCGACGGTGCTTTTGATTCACGTGACCAGGAGATTTTGGAAGGCATCGGCAAGTGGATGGGCAAAAACGGAGAAAGCATTACCGGTGCCCAAAGCTCAGGCCTGCCCCTTCAAAGCTGGGGCGTTACTACCCGCAAAGGAAGTAAGTTGTACCTGCATGTGTTTCACTGGCCCAAGGACGGACGGCTAACCGTAGGGGGGCTTGCCAGTGCACCCGCTAAAGCCTACCTGCTGGCGGATCGGGAAAAGCAACTGCCCTTTAGCAGGGCGAACCATAAAGATATTGTTATCCAAACGGGAATGCTGGCCCCGGACAGCACGAGCACCGTGATTGTGCTGGAGCTCAAAGAAGCGCTTAAAGTGGATAGTACCCGTTACGTTTCCGGCAATGTGCCCCTCACCCGGCTACTGGCCTTCGATGCCCGGCAGCACGGAAATGGGTTTGGCTTTGGCGACGGCAAAAAGGACCGGTATTACGTGGAGGGATGGAAAACCAAAGAGCAGTTCCTGAGCTGGGAGTTCCGCACCTCCGTGCCCCTTCGTTTTAAGCTGGTGGCCCACTACCTGGCCGGTGCGTCCAGCGACGGAAGCTTTGCGCTGGAACTCAATGGCGGGCGCATAGAGAAGCCCGTGCTGCACAGCGGTTCTTCCGGCAGGGTAGCCGTTCAGGAATTGGGCGAGGTGTCCCTGCCGGCAGGCGTGCATACCCTTGCGCTCAAACCACTGGCCATCAGCGGCCAGGAGCTGATGAAACTGCTGGAGCTGCAAATGATCGTTGTTGAATAAACCAATAAATAAAGATGAAAACAAAACGTATAGGTTATGTATTGCTGTTCGTAGTCCTTGCGTCCTGTTCGCCCCGATTGCAGGTGAGCCGGGTCGTGGCCGATGCGGAGCGGCAAACGGAGGTGATGCTGCAGGAGATACCCAAGGCCAAAAGGGCGAGAACCGATGTGGTATCACCCCGCACCCTGGAAAAAGGCGAATTAAAACTGGTGGCTTCCCGGGACTGGACGAGCGGTTTTTTTCCAGGGGTCTTATGGTTTCTGCACGAATACACAGGCAAAGAGCAATGGAGTGCGGCCGCCCGCAGCTATACAGCGAACATCGAGCGGGAGAAAACCAACGGTACCACGCACGACATGGGCTTTAAAGTGTATTGCAGCTTTGGCAGCGGCTACCGCCTGACGGACGATCCGCATTACAGAGATGTCATTATACAATCGGCCAAAACCCTGTCCGGCCGGTTCAACCCGGTAGTAGGTTCATTGCGTTCCTGGGATCACAGTAAGGACAAGTGGGGTTTTTCGGTAATCATCGACAACATGATGAACCTGGAGCTCCTGTTTGCGGCTACCCGTCTGACTGGCGACAGCTCTTTTTACACCATTGCGGTGACCCATGCCAATACCACGATGGCTAACCATTTTCGCCCGGACTACAGCTCCTACCACGTGCTGGATTATGATACCACCACCGGAGGGGTGCTGAAGAAAAATACACACCAGGGCTACAGCCATGAATCGGCCTGGGCCCGCGGACAGGCATGGGCCCTGTACGGGTATACGATGTGTTACCGCGAAACGAAGAACCCGGCTTACCTGAAGCAGGCGGAGGCCATTGCCCGCTTTATTCTCACGCACCCCAACCTGCCTAAGGATGGGGTGCCGTACTGGGACTTCAACGCTCCCAATATTCCATCCGAACCCAGGGATGCATCAGCCGGCGCCCTGATCGCCTCCGCGCTGTACGAACTAGACGGCTACAGTCGTGGAAATAGATATAAAGGAACCGCCGATAAAATATTGGCCAGCCTTACCAGAAACTATCGGTCCCCTATAGGTGAAAATAAAGGCTGGATCCTGTTGCACAGTACGGGCTCCAAGCCCTCGAACAGCGAAGTGGATGTTCCTCTGAGCTATGCTGATTATTATTACCTGGAAGCGTTGCTTAGAAGCAAAAAGCTTAGCGAAGGCAAAGCTTTATTTTAAACTGTTTATATGATCAGGTGTCTTTATTGCATTTTCTTCCTTGCCGGATGCATTTCCTTTCTTCCAGCGGCAATAGCCAGGGAATACCGCATATCATCGGCTGCTGAACTGCAGGCTTTATCCCTGGCTGCCGGCGATAAAGTGGTGCTGATCGACGGCGTGTGGAAGGATCAGCGGCTGGTCTTTAAAGGAAAAGGAACAGAGCGGGCCCCCATTACCCTAATGGCCGAAAAGCGGGGTATAACAAAGCTTACCGGCCACTCTACCCTGCTTATTGACGGAGAATGGCTCGTGGTGGATGGATTGTATTTTACGGAAGGTTATTCAAAGGAGAAAGATGTAGTGCAGTTCTCCGCGGCTTCAGTTCATTGCCGGCTCACTAATTCGGCAGTGGTCAATTACAATCCTCCTGATAGAAAGGTAGACTATAAGTGGATTTCTGTATACGGACACGACAACAGGGTAGACCATTGCTGGCTGGAAGGGAAGACGCACCAGGGAACAACCTTAGTCATTTGGCTGGATGGCAAGCCCAATTACAACCGAATCGATCATAATTATTTTGGAGCGCGCCCTGAACTGGGCGCAAACGGGGGGGAGACCATCCGCATCGGCACCAGTACGTGGTCCCTGTATGATTC
>DASWYM010000438.1:0-8780 GCA_036404975.1 Chitinophagaceae bacterium | reverse complement strand
CTAATATTTTAACAAAGCTGATCCTATTCATATACACAATGTTGTTTTATAGGGACCATCAGATTTAGTATATGAAAATACCTCCTGAATCTATCAATAGCTGTAAAAATTGTATCGAAACTTGGTAATCTTGTTTACCTCCTACAAATCAAAGTCTTTGATATCTACTGGGCTTTTGGAATTATGCTTTTCTGCGAACTCACTGGGCGTCACATTGAACTGCTGCATAAAGCATTTGGAAAAATAAGAAGGCGAATTAAAGCCGGTCATATAACCCACTTCAGAAATATTGTACTCCCCGCTGAGGAGCAATTTCGCTGCGTTTTTCAGGCGGATCAGCCTGATAAACTCGTTGGGTACATGCCCTGACATAGCTTTAAGCTTCTTGTGTAGGCTGGATCGACTCATAGCCATTTCCTTACTCAACTCCTCTACAGAAAGCTGGGGATCCATAATTCTCTCCTCAATAATGCCGATAAGCTTTTCGACAAATTTCTTATCGTTGGTATTGGTCGAAAGGGTTTGAACATCAGCAAAAGGCTGTTGGGTAAACTTGCTTTTCAGCACCACCCTGGAATCCAGCAGGTTCTTGATCACCACCGACACGTGCTTCCATTTGAATGGCTTGGTAATATAGGCATCTGCCCCATTCTCAATACCAGCAATCTCTGATTCGGAATTATCCCGTGCCGTCAGCAGGATCAGGGGGATGTGGCTGTAGTTGATGTTGGTCTTCACCTGCCTGCAAAGCTCAATACCATCCATCTCCGGCATCATCACATCCGAAAGGATTAAATCCACCGAGTTGGATTCCAGTACCACCAGGGCCTCTTTGCCATTGGTGGCCTGCAGGTAATTATACCCGGATTCCTTTAGGCTCTTGGATATAAACTCCAGCAGCGACTGGTCGTCTTCCACCACCAAAATGACGGGCTTATCCTCTGCCTGGTCTTCGGTCACGACGCTCTCCGACTCTTCGGCTTTAGCAACGGCCACCTCTTTCGATTCATGTGGGATGAGCAGGGTGAAAACGGTCATCTCCCCTTCTTTGCTGTCCACCAGAAGCCTGCCATCGTGCTTTTCGGCCAGTGCTTTAGCCAGGGCCAGGCCTATGCCCGTTCCTCCCATATTATTATACTGATGCTTACCAGTCTGAATCTTGTAGAAGGCCTTGAATATCTTATCCAGTTGATTGGCAGGGATCCCTATTCCATCATCAACCACGCTCACCGATAAGAATTGCTTGCATCCCTCGTCCAAAAAGGGTTCATTCACCCTGATCTCCACTTTGTTACGGGCAAACTTAAAGGCATTAATTAGCAGGTTGTTCAGTATCTTAACCAGGGCTTCGGGATCGGCCGACACGACCAGGCGGTTGATGTTTGTCACCATCGAAAACTTGATCCCCCTCTGGTACGAAATGGCAGAAAACCGTGAATACACCGAATGAATAAAGGAGATCAGTTCCATTTCTTCGGTACGGATGGTATAGATATCACTTTCAATCCTTCTGAAATCCAGGAGTTGATTAACAAGCTTTAGCAGGCGATCGGAATTCTGATCCATGACCTCCAGTTGCTCCTTTACCTCGGGTTTCCATTTTTCGGCAGTTAGCAGCTTTTCCAGCGGTGCAATAATGAGTGACAGGGGCGTACGTATCTCATGCGCCATGGTTGTAAAAAACTCAATCTTCTGATTATAGAATTCCTTTTCCCTCTGTACGGTTTCCCTTTCCAGCTTGGCCTGATTCTTTTTACGGGCACGCTCCATCGAATAATGCCGGAACCACAATATCCCTCCAACTAACAGTAGAAAATATATAATATAAGCCACCACAGAGCGATAAAATGGAGGCTTCACCACCACCTTAATCTCGGCGGTCTTTTCATTCCAGTTGCCGTGGTTATCGGTAGACTTTACCTTAAAAACGTATTTGCCAGGAGGCAGGTTGGTATAGGTTGCTTTACGCTGGGTGCCAACATAGTTCCACCCTTCATCAAAGCCCTCCATCTTGTAAGCATATTGGATCTTTTCAGGCGCCACATAGCTCAGGGCAGCATACTCGAAACTCAGCACATCCTGGTCGTGGGAAAGCTTAATAGCACTCTGAAAGCCAATCAACTTCGATAAAGGGCTTTTCTCCACGTTAATGACCACCTCTTTATTGAAAAGCTGGAAGTTGGTCAGGGCGATATAGCTCTTATGGACCGAATCCTGGATGTTCTCCGGGGAAAAGGCGTTGAAGCCATGGATGCCACCGAAGTAGAACTTGCCATCCGAAGCCTTCAGGTAGGCTTTATAATTAAACTGCTTGCTTTGCAGGTTATCCCAATTGGTAAACAGGCGGCTCTTTTGCGATTTAGGAGAAAAACGTACCAACCCTTCATTGGTTGACAGCCAAAGGTCGCCCTGATCTTCCTGCAGTATGCCATATACAGTGGAGCTGATACCTTTTTGCTCATTGAAAGCAGTGAACTTACGGGTCTTCAGATTAAAACAGTTCAATCCGCTGCCATCGGTACCCAGCCACAAGTTCCCTTTCTGGTCATCCAGCAGGGAAATCACTTTATTGGAACTGATTGACCCGGGCTCACCATTGGCAGAATACCTCACCCACTGATTGGTCCTACTATCCCTCCCGAAAAGACCATTATCGTAAGTAGCGACCCAGATATTGTGCTCTTCATCTTCGTAGATCCTGTAGATACAGTTATAATTCAGACCAAGGTCATTTACCCGGATGAAAGCATCCTTCTGAGGGTCATACTTGTTTAACCCCCTCACCGTACCGACCCAGATGCCCCCGCTCCTGTCTTCGTAAATATGGTAGATGCTGTTATTGCTCAGGGATGTAGTATCATCAGGATCAAACTTGTACGTCTTTACGGCACCGGTGCGGGGATTATATACATTCAAACCGCCTGTGAACGTACCGATCCAAATATTGCCCTTGCTGTCTTTGAACAAAGAGTGAATATTATGGTACGACAACTGCTGCTGGCCTGAAGCAAATGGGTAATGCTGGAAGGTCTTGGTGTGTGCATTGAAATAATTCAACCCTGCATTTTCCGTACCGATCCAGAAATATCCTGGCTTATCTTCCAGGAAACAGCTCACCGCGTTACCGGATAAGGCGTTTTTATCCCCCGTAGCGTAATACAATTCAAAGGGAGAACCTTTACCAGAGAAATAGTTGACTCCCCCAAAATAGGTACCCACCCAAATGCCCCCCTCCTTATCAGGGTAGATAGCATAAACAGCATTATCACTAATGCTAAAGGGATCGTTGCTTTTATTGGTGTAGGCAGTGAACGTTTGGGTGGCAATGTCAAACACATTGAGGCCTTTTTCCGTTCCCACGTATAATTTATCCGGTGAAGGCTGATAGATCACCCGAACGATGTTGTCATTGATAGAGCCGGGACCGTCCACCTTATAAGTGGTAAAGCGGCCGGTATGCCGCGACCATTTGTTCAGGCCACCAGACAGGGTTCCAACCCAGATATTTCCTTCCAGGTCTCTATACAGGGTCAATACCTGGTTACTGGAAAGAGTGCCGTCTTCTTTTCCCGCTTTGTAATGCTGGAAGGTTCCACTCTCCGGGTCCAGCACATCAATCCCTCCAAAGCTGCCGATCCAGATATTCCCTTCACTGTCCTCGACCAGTTTACGTATCAGGTTTATCGAAACCGTATTGGGGTTGCCGGCATTGGCCCGGAACTGACGGTAAGTTTTATTGGAGGGGTCGTAACGGTACAAGCCATTACTACGGGTAGCAATCCATATAATTCCGCGGGAATCTTTCAGGATGTCGAAAACACCATTGGTCTCCATACCCTTTAGCAGACTGAAGCGTTCGGTCTCTAAATCGAAAATATAGATCCCTTCTTCTGTGCCCACCCAAAAGGTTTTGCTGTCGTAGCGGCAAATGGCGTGAATAAAGTTATTTCCCAGCGAGGCCTTATCCCCCTTGTTCGCTTTATAGGTCTTGAAGCTATACCCGTCAAAACGGTTCAGGCCGTTTTTAGTGCCAAACCACATATACCCCTTTTCGTCCTGGGTGATGTTCCAAACCGTATTGGAGCCCAGGCCGTCAATTACGGAATAACTCCGGAAAAGGATCTGCTGGCTGAAAGACGGGTTCCCCAGCAGCAGCAACAGCAAGCATACGCTTATAGTCTTGATCGTGTTCTTCATGTCCATTGGCAGCGTTAGCAGCCAAGATAAGCCTCTATTGGGAAATAACTATCAGGATTCTAGTGCTTTGCAACTTTTTTAGTCGGTGTTAACACTGGGGCTTCCGCATTTACCTCATTTTTCCACTTGTCCAGCATCTTCTTCAACTCTTTCACCTTTCCGGGCATCGAAGAGGCCAGGTTCGTCTGCTCACTGGGATCGTTTTTCAAGTCATACAGTTCCAGCCGTCCGTCCACGTAAAACTGTATGAGTTTATAATCGCCTTTTCGCACGGCACTGGCCATGCGGGCCACCCATTTGCCGGTTTCTGACGGGTAGTGCCAGTACAAGGCCTCCCGTTTGGGGGTTGCTCCTTTGGTCAGCAAGGGCAGTATGCTTTGACCATCCACAATATGATCCTTCGAGGGCTTCACACCGGCCATTTGCAGGAAAGTAGGGTAAAAGTCAATGCTTGAAACCGCAGCATCCGTTACGGTTCCTGCCTTGATGTTTCCCGGCCATTTCATCACCAGGCATTCCCGGATTCCCCCTTCGTACAGCCAAGTTTTGCTGCCCCGTAGGTGCCCGTTGTTGGCCACTTTACCGGCGCCTCCATTATCGGAGAAAAAGACCACCATAGTATTCTTATCCAGACCATTCTTTTTCAGTGTTTCCACTATCTGGCCCACTCCGACATCGATATGTTCCAGCATGGCAGCCAGGTAAGGGTTATCTAAATGATTGGCCTCATGGCGGGGGTTGTTGGCATCAAACAACTTCTCCGCCATCCCGGCACCGTACTTAGTATCAAACTTCTGCTTATACTTAGCTACGGTGCTTTCCGGAGCTGCAAGGCGGGTATGCACACTGTAAAGGGAAAGATAAAGGAAAAAAGGTTGCTGCTTATTGCGGTCAATAAACTTAGATGCCTCCAAATACTGGCGGTCTGTCAGGTATTCATTCTCCTCTCCTTCTGAAAAAGTGCCATTCTTGTCATAGGGAAAAAAATAATCCCCATCGGCAATATACTTGGTTTCCGAACCGATCACTTCATTAAACCCGTTTTGCTTAGGGTTGCCCTTTGGATCCCTGAAATATGTATCAAGATGCCACTTGCCTACAATAGCCGTGCGGTAACCGGCCATGGATAAAGCTTCATTCACTGTGACGTATTTGGCCGGGTCAAGGTAACGGTCCGAATGGTCGCCTAAAAAGTCAGTGATCCCTACCCGTGCCGGAACCTGACCAGTCATCAGGCTGGCCCTGGTAGGCGAACAAAGCGGGGCGGCAGCATATGCGTGGGTAAAGCGAATCCCGTCTGCCGCCAGCTTGTCCAGGTTTGGCGTTTCATTAAAGGTATTGCCATAGCAGCCCAATTCACCCCAACCGAGGTCATCGGCCATAATGAAGATAATATTAGGTTTCGTAGGTGCGCTTTGGCCAAAGGCGGTCATTTGCACCAGGAAAAGCAGGCTCACTATCCATTTTAGCTTCGTAGTCATATTAATGTTCGTTTTTTTCTTTTATGTAATTCTTATCTATGGCGGCTCCTTCATCGCCCTGCTGTTCCATCCACGCAGCCAGCTGCGCGCGGTAACGCTTTACCAGGTCCTTATAAGATGCCAGATTCGCTAGATTGTTTAATTCAAAGGGGTCTTTCTGCAGATCGTAAAATTCAACGGCCGGCCTGTGTACGATACGTTCTATTAACTTTCTATCCGCAGCCGATGTTTCTGCTTTCGACGTCCAGGTGTTCCAGTAACTGTTTTTCTTTGCCGGGTTCATCATGTACTTAATGTAGTATTCCTGACTGGCCGCCAGGTTCAGGATCAACTTATAACGGCCATCCCTTACAGACCGGATGGGATAGGCTGGTCCCTCGGGTTGGTTGTTATGAATGCCGTAAGCGTAGTCCCGGGCAACCGTTGATTGACCCAACAATACAGGCAAAAAGCTCCTGCCATCCAAACCGCTTAACGGCTGCCCTCCTGCCATGGCCACCAGCGTGGGGGTAATGTCTTCATACTGCACAATGGCCTCCGAGTGGCTTTTTGGCTTCACCTTACCGGGCCAGCGTACAATCATGGAGCTTTTCTGGCCATTGTCCCACAGGGTCCACTTCCCTCCCGGAAACTGGGGTCCCTGTTCGCCCAGGAAAATAAAAACCGTATTGTCTTCCTGCCCGGTTTCTTTCAGCAGGGCCATCACATCACCCACCTGGTTGTCCAGCCTTCTTACCTCGGCCAGGTATTTGGTGAACTGCATCCTCACGTCCCTGGTATCCACCCAATGCGGCGGCAGCACCAGGTCGTCAGCCCTGAACTCCGAAGGATCTCCCACTGTCCAGGGAGCATGCGGATTGTTGCTCATAATAAACAGGCAATAAGGCTGACCTGCACGCTTCAGGATAAACTCCCGGATATCGGCAAGGGAGTAATCATCCGTGGGCGAAACGCAGTTGGTTTCAAAGCCCCTTATGATCCTGAAAGGAAATATGGACTCAGGCTTGGTGACGTGATCTTTTCCCGTAAGCGCCACCTCATAACCGAGGTCTCCCAGGTAATGGCAAATACTTTTTACGCCCTCATTCACCGGCTTATGGTTCTGAAAGGCCCCATGCCGCACCGGGTACAGCCCCGTAAACAGCGAGGCTCGCGTAGGCACACACATGGCTTCGGAAGCGATCATCTGGTTGAATCTCATTCCCTGGCTCGCCAGGGCATCAATATGGGGGGTGCGCAGGTTTTTCCCCCCATAACAACTCAACTGCCGTGAGTCGAGGTCATCGGCCATCACAATCACCACGTTGGGTCGCTGCGCCTTTTTTATCGCAGCGCCATCCTGGGCTAGGGCAGCGCCCAAATACAGGATACAGGTACATAAACCAAGAAGTTTTCTTTTTATAGCGTTTATCATTTCCCTGACTGCTTTTGATTATTGGATAAAATATGGGGGACTAAAACTCCATCCGGTGCCTTGAAGGAGAGTCCAAGCAGGCTGGAAACCAGGGGCGCTATGTCCTTTATACCCATCTCCCCTACGACCTTTTTACTACCAATGCCCGCACCAGCTGCTATAAACCCGGTATGGATCTGGTTAAAGTCAGGGAAGTAGCCATGCGAGCCGCCTTTCTTTATTTCCTTTAGGATCACTCCCTGCTGGTTATTATTAACGGCATAGCCTTCTTTCATCGCAAGTCCGAGGATCACTTCGGGATTAGCACCAACCTTGTCCAGTTCAGCTCTGCCTACCAGGCGGTAGCCAGCCTGGTGATCAGGAGGCAATAGCGCCAACAGGCGTTTGATCTTCTTCAGTGTCTTGGTGTCGTTTTTATCCTTCAGGTATAAAAAGGCCGCTCCCCCAACGGCATGAAACCGGGCACTCCAACTGTCTTTTGAAAGCAGGCCTTGTTGTTCAAGCAGCACATTTGGCGAAAACATCCGGATGGAATTGACAAATCCATGATCGCCGGTAATAATAATAGCCGTGCTGGTCTGCAGCCCGGCATCGGCTACCGTCTTTACCACTACCCCCACCATGCTGTCGATTAGGGCGACAGATTTTTCAATAGAAGGCCCTTCCCTTCCCTCCTCGTGCTGCATATGATCCAGCGTTATAAAGTGAAGTGCCATCAGGTTAGGCTTGTAGGTCTTAAAGATATAAGCCCCCATTTGCCCAATAGTCTTATCGATCGTGTATTCGCTGCTGAAATCTTCGGGCGTCAACTTTCCCGTAGCATGCTGCTGTATTTCATCCATCAGCCCCCGGGGCGTCACATAGGGCAGCGTTACGGTTAGCTGGTCGGCCTTTTCGTCCTCGTCGGCCCTGCGCACAGGGAAGTTGAAATCGATGGGAGCACCCACCGTAACCGGCCACATAACGGCAGCCGATGTAAGACCAGCTTCTTTTACAGCGTCCCAAAGCGTTGGAGTTTTTATATAGCTTTCTTCCCAATACCACTGCCCGGGGTTCGCGTCTATGGGTGCATTATAATACACGCCATGACGGGCAGGATAAGCACCGGTAATTATGGTGGTATGTGCCGGGTAAGTCACTGAAGGAAAAACACTCTTTATACCTTTTGCATATACCCCCGCATTCTTAAGCTTTCTGAGATTGGGAGCATGCCATTTATTATCGAGATAAAAATCCGGGCGTAATCCATCTATACTGATCAGGATAACATGCTTTGCCGGTTGCGCCACTAAAGGCACAATGGCAATAAAAGTTAAACCCAGGACGAACAACACCTTTTTCATACTACTAAAACTTCTTGACCGGTATTAATTCAACGTTATCGATCCATACTTTATCGCCAGCTTCCAGGGTGCCCAGGTAAAAAGATACCCGGTAGGTACCGTCTTCAGGAATGGCCAGCGACTGGAAACCCGACTTGGTTACTTTAGCGGAAACAACTACTTTTTCGTCGATCAGCCTCTCGTTATCGCCCCCGGCTTTCTCCAGCCGTACAATAAAGGAAGCTTTACCGCCCCCTTTAGTCTGCAGGTTCACCTGGAACTGTTCCCCTTTTTGCGCAGGGAATGGCCAGCTCATTTGCAGGCCGGCAGGCTTTTTATCCGTAGCGGTCATTACCACCAGGGCGG
>DASWYM010000437.1:0-7059 GCA_036404975.1 Chitinophagaceae bacterium | reverse complement strand
ACCGAAGATTGTCCAGTCCAGTTCACCGTTGCGGTAAAAGTCCTTCTCAAATAGAAAGGCCTGCGTTTTATCGTCGCTCAGGCGGTCCAGCAGCAATTGCGATGGGGGCGTAAAGATGTTGTCCATTGGGGAAGGAACCCTGGTCACGATCAGTTCTGCCCTGTGAATGATATTATTAGAAAACGTATCGAGCTGTGGGATCTCTATAGTGGCATAAGAACCCGGAGAGCTTTGGATATACAGCTTGTCATCCTGGGCTGCCCCATTGGTCAGGTAGTTGTTCCAGCCGCCGGCAGGCGTTCTATTAATCACGTTCGCCTGTCCGTTCGGGGTCCTGGTGTGAATAAAAGTGGCCGTAGCCGTATCGGTTTTGCCTCCTCTTTGTACGCGGAAGTAAAAAGTAAGCTTTGTATTGCTGGTATTATTTAGGTCAAAATAGCTCAGGGCATTACCGGTGGATGGATCGGCTTTAACTGCCAGCCCCCTGAACAGGGTTTTAAAGATTGAATCCCTGCGGAAGCCACCATTGGCCGTATTGGTCGTATCAAAAGCTGCAAAGCGGTTGGCCAGCGAGTTGGAAAGAGGAATGCGAAGCACGTTCGCCATCCGGGTAGTGTCGCCTTTACGGATATGTCTCACTGAGTCATTCAACTGGCTGGGCATAAAGGTCTTAGAGCCCAGTTCGGTACCGGTAGTGGCGAATTCTTCCCGCTGGTAGCGATAATTAGTGGTGTCGTTAAACCCTGATCCCGGTGCTATTTCATACACTCGTACTGTCTGAGCCGACATGGTGTCGCCATAAGTGTGGTCATAAGCCAGGGAAAGGATCACCGAATCCACCAGCAGGCTGGAGTCGGGGTGGTTAAACGGGTTGGAACCATAAACAGAACTGCTGATGGTAAAATAGGCTGAAGCATTGGTTTGTCCGAATTCCGGATCATTGGAAATAGATCCAACAGCCGCCAGGTCGCTGCTGCCCATAAGGGTGGAGTCATCGGTAAGATGTGCCACATTATTGGTGAGGGTGCTGAAGAACGTCTCGAACGTATTTATGTTATCAATGGGAGGGATTAACTCATCTCCGATCTCGGTTGGCTCATTGATCTTTTTGCAGGAACTGAAGAGAAAAAGAAAAGAAAGAGTAACAAACGAAAGAAGAATCAGTGATTGTTTCTTCACAGATAAAAGTTGTGGGAGTTTATAATTGAAGATTACTACTTATTCGCAAGATCGCTATACAACTGTAAATACTCTGTTAAATCAGATTCAGCATTATAGGGCAAGGTCTTTTTGCCTCTCACCTTGGAAAATTCATCCACAAGCTTTTTATCGATATCCTCTGAGCCAAAAGTAATGGCATCGGCATAGGTGGCACCACCGCGGAACATGGCGATATTGTTTGCTTCCTTATAAGGATCCAGGTCCTTTTCTTTAATACTGGGATGGATCAGCGCCTTTTTGATAAAGTCGCTGCCCAGGTCTTCAGTAAAAGTAGTCTGGCCAATGGTATAAATCACTTTGCTGTGTGCAAAGACAGGTTCCTTTTTATAAACGGTCTTCAGGTAGGCGGGGATCAGGCCCGTCATCCAACCGCTGCAATGAATAAGATCCGGCGGCCATCCGAACTTTTTAACGGTCTCCAGGGCACCCTTGCAGAAGAAGACGCTGCGTAATCCGTTGTCATCAAACCATTCATCATTATCATCTGTGAAAACATGCTTACGCTTATACAGGTCTTCATTGTCCAGGAAATACACCTGCAGGCGGGCATTAGGCAGCGAAGCTACTTTGATCTGCAGGGGAAAATCTTCGTTATCGACAGAAACATTTATACCCGAAAGACGGACGACTTCGTGTAAACGGTGGCGACGCTCGTTGATAGAGCCAAAACGGGGCATAATACACCGAACTTCGAAGTTATTGTCGTTTGCTTTGATAGCCAGCTTGTTGACTACTTCTGAAAACTCAGTCAACTCTAAATAAGGAGACATTTCATTGGCAATAAATAAAATTCTTTTCTTTGCTGACATTGTAAACCGGTTTAAGCCTTTATAAAAGGTTTGCAAAGGTAACTATTTATTGTCAAAGCACTAGTCCCTTTGGGCTAATAAGACCGTTTATGACCATTTTTAAACGAGCAAAAGAACTTACCACCTACCTGGATGAAAAAAAGATTGCTGGTGTCCAAATAGGCTTTGTGCCTACGATGGGAGCCCTGCATGAAGGCCATTTATCGCTTATTGCCCAGTCAAACGGGCAGAATTCCCTGACGGTCTGCAGCATCTTTGTTAATCCTACCCAGTTCAACAATAAAGAAGACTTCAGGCACTACCCTATTTCTATTGAACGGGACATAGAACAGCTGATATCGGCAGGCTGTGACGTGTTGTTCCTGCCAGACGAAAAGGAGATCTACCCCGAGCACTACCAGCCGCGGCACTATGAATTGGGCCGGCTGGAGAGCATCCTGGAAGGCTATTATCGCCCCGGCCATTTCCAGGGGGTGTGCCAGGTGGTGGACATCCTGCTATCAATAGTAAAGCCCGACAACCTGTACATAGGACAAAAAGATTACCAGCAATGTATGGTGATCACCAGGCTGGTGAGCCTACTCGGCAAAAAAGACCAGATCCACATCAACATAGCTCCTACCATCCGGGAAAGCGACGGGCTGGCTATGAGCAGCCGTAACAGGCGCCTTTCCGGCAGCCAGCGCGCTAAGGCCCTGGCTATCTATAAAGAGTTGATGGCGATGAAAGTCTCGCTGCACACACAGCCCCTTGAACTGCTTAAAAAAGAGTCGGCCCAACACCTGGAGGAGGCTGGCTTCTCGGTGGATTATGTCGAGATTGCCAATGCAGAGACGCTGGAGCCGGCGTTAGACCCGGGAGAGCACCTGGTAGCCCTGATTGCGGCCTCACTAGACAATGTGCGCCTCATCGATAACCTATCCCTTAATTAACATTCTTCTTTCCTTCCATCTTCTATTTTTGTGGTCGCTATGAACATTGCCGTTTTAAAGTCAAAAGTGCACAGGGCTGTTATCACCGAAGCCAACCTTCACTACGTGGGTAGCCTTACCCTGGATGAAGACATTATGGATGCAGCCAATATGATCGAGAACGAAAAGGTGACGATCGTAAATGTGAACAATGGTGAGCGGCTGGACACTTACCTGATCAAGGGAAAGCGCGGCTCTGGAGTGTGCTGCCTCAACGGACCTGCCGCCCGCAAGGGCATGACCGGTGACGTGGTGGTGATTATCTCTTATGCATCAATGGCTTTTGAGGACGCTAAAACCTTCAAACCCTGGATTGTTTTCCCCAAGGAAGGCAACAAGCTATAGGTGACCTTTCCCGAATTCGTTTTGTTTTTGTACCGGGGCCATGGTATTTTCGAAGCAGAATGAAAAAGTCTTTCCTGACAATTCTCCAGTACCTGTTTTTTCTCGGGCTGGGTATTTTATTCGTGTGGCTTACCGTTAGGGGCATAGGGAAAGACGATTGGCAGCATATTAAGCTGTCGCTGCAAAACGCCCGTCACTGGGTCATTTTCCCCGTGCTGCTGTTCCTGCTGCTCAGCCATTACCTTCGGGCCCTGCGCTGGAAGATCCTGATGGAGCCCCTGGGTTATACCCCCTCCACCTTTAATACGTTTGCCGTGGTCATGATCGGTTACCTGGTAAACTCCGGGGTGCCGCGCCTGGGAGAAGTGGTTAAATGCACCCTTTTGTCCAAATACGAAAACCTGCGGGCCGATCGGTTAGTCGGCACCATCGTAGTCGAACGGATTGTTGACCTGGTTAGCCTGATGGTGGTGTTCCTCCTGACCCTCATTTTTCAATGGAATATAGTGGGCGACTTTACACTGGAACTGTTTGGCAGCTTCTTTTTGGATAAGGCGGGCAACGCTTCCAACACCCGTATCCTGATCTTCCTGGGGGGCATTTTCCTGTTCTTTGGTCTGTTTTACTTTCTGTTGAAACGTTTTGGACATATAGACATGGTGGCCAAAGTGAAAAAAGTGGTGTTCGGCATCCTCCATGGCCTGAATAGTATCCGGCTGATCAAGCAAAAAGGCCTGTTCCTTTTTCACAGCATAGCTATTTGGGGACTTTACCTCTTAAGCACCACGGCCGGCATTTATGCACTGCGCGAAACCGACCACCTCGGCCTGGCTGGAGGGCTGACCACGCTGGCCATCGGCAGCGTTGGCATGATCATTACCCCGGGGGGCATTGGTGCTTACCCTTTGCTGGTCGCCAAACTTATAGAATTATACGGTCTGGACTTTGATACTACCGGAACAGCCCTGGGTTGGTTGTTATGGAGTGCACAAACCCTGATCATTCTGTTAGCAGGCGTGATCTTTTCCGGCCTGTTCTCCTATAAAAACAAAAAACGCAAATCCAGTGAAAGCAGCTCATAGTATACCCTCCAAGATCTATTCGACTGAAGAAATCCAAAGAAGAGTGGCGCAATGGCGACTGAAAGGAAAGACGATTGCCTTCACCAATGGCTGTTTCGATATACTGCACGCAGGCCATATCGCATCCCTGAGTGAAGCAGCCCAGGTGGCAGACATCCTGATCGTGGGCCTGAATGCCGACTCTTCGGTAAAGGGACTAAAAGGCCCCGGACGCCCCATAAATGACGAGCAAAGCCGGGCGTTGCTACTGGCCTCCCTGAGCCTGGTAGATGCCGTTGTGCTCTTTTCTGACCCTACCCCCCTGGAGTTGATTAAGCTGGTTATGCCCGACTTCCTGGTCAAGGGCGGTGACTATAAAATAGAAGAAATAGCCGGCGCGCGGGAGGTGCTGGCTGCCGGTGGGAAGGTCCTGATCAACCCTATAGTAGAGGGATTCTCCACTACGTCACTAATTGAAAAGCTAAAGCAGCAACAGGGGTAAGTAGCACAAACTTCTGTCAGCATAGACAATAGACCGTGCTACGGCCCTATAGACCCAAAACAGGAAGAAATAGGCAACCTAGACCTACTTAGCCCCTGCAGCATTGTATTTGGTATGGTTGTTTAGTAATTTTAAGGCACAAGCACTGGTATGACCTTAGGCAAACGAAAGACGATTCCAAGAGATATTAGCTGGTTATCATTTAATGCAAGGGTTTTGCAGGAAGCTGCCGATCCCAATGTGCCCCTCCGCGAACGGATCCGGTTCCTGGGCATCTTTTCCAATAACCTGGACGAGTTCTTCCGTGTCCGTGTGGCCACCCTGAAAAGAATGATTCAGTTTGGTGCAAAGGCCAGGATGCACCTGGAGGAAAATCCCCAGGAGATCCTGGAAGAGATCCAAATGATCGTGTTGAACCAGCAGAGCGAGTTCAACAGGATATGGGAAGGCATACTGGAAGAACTCAATGAACGAAAGATTTTCCTTGTCACGGAGAAAAACCTTACACCCGAGCAGGAGGAGTTTGTCCGGACCTATTATGAAGAGGAAGTCAGCCCTAACGTCATTCCCCTCATGATTGAAAGTATCCCCGACTTTCCTTACTTAAGAGATAAATCCGTATACCTGGGGGTAGTGATGTCGATGAAAGAAAGTGCCCTGAAGCGCAAATACGCCGTCATTGAATTGCCCTCCCGGTTCAACGACCGCTTTATCATTCTACCTTCTCCTCATGAAGAACACCATGTGATCCTGCTGGAAGACGTCATCCGGTTTAACCTGCCTGAGATCTTCAGCTATTTCGGCTACGACCAGTACCAGGCCAATGTCTTCAAAGTAACCCGTGACGCGGAAATGGACATCGATAATGATATATCCACTACCCTTATCCAGAAACTGGAAAAGGGACTGAAAAACCGCAGAAAAGGTAAGCCTGTGCGCTTTGTCTACGATAAAGAGATGGACCCGGGTCTGCTGGAATACCTGATCCGGCGCCTTAACCTCTCCAAGCGTGATAACCTTATTCCCGGCGGTCGCATCCACAACTTCAGGGAGTTTATGAACTTCCCCTCCGATGTGTTTGGAGGCCAGAACAAGTACCGCAAGCCTTTTGACCACCCCCTGCTGGTGGAGAACAGGGTAACCGATGTCGTCCTGGAAAGGGACATCATGCTGCACTTCCCCTATCACTCCTTCAGCCCGGTGATCGATATACTAAGAGAGTCGGCCATAGACCCGGATGTTACGGCCATCAAGATCACCTGCTACCGCCTGGCATCGAATTCAAAGATCATCAATGCCCTGATCAATGCGGTACGGAATGGCAAACAGGTCACCGTTGTGCTGGAACTCAGGGCACGCTTTGATGAAGAGGCCAACCTGGAATGGAAAGAGCGCCTGGAGGAAGAAGGCGTAAAAGTACTGCTGGGTATTCCCAACATGAAGGTGCATGCCAAGATCTGTTTGATCCGTAAGCGACTAAACGACCGTATTACCCACTACGGTTTCATCAGTACAGGCAACCTGAATGAGAGTACAGCCAAAATATACGCCGACCATTGCCTGCTGACATCCAACCGCAATATCATGTCCGATGTGAACCGGCTGTTCAACTATATCGAACACTACAAGACAGGCACGCACTTTCTGAAGGCTTGCAAAACCATATTGCCCAGTCCTTACTTTGTCCGCAAGGAATTACTGAAGTTGATTGCCACCGAAGTGAAGAACGCTAAAAAGGGAAGGCCGGCGTCGATCATTGTAAAAATGAACTCCCTGTCGGATGAGGAGCTGATCGCTTCTTTGTATGAAGCAGCAAAGGAAGGGGTGGAAATAAAGCTGATCATACGCGGTATCTTCTGTATGCTCACCGAAAACGAGAAATTCAAAAAGCCTATAACGGCCATCAGTATTGTAGACGAATACCTGGAGCATGCCCGGGTATGGTTATTTCACAACAGCGGCAAGGAAAAGGTGTACATCTCCTCTGCCGACTGGATGATCCGCAACCTGGATCACCGGGTAGAAGCGTCCTGCCCGGTACTCGATGATCGCATCAAGCAGGAACTAAAAGACATTCTGAATATACAGCTACAGGACAATGTAAAAGCAAGATGGCTGGATAACAACCTGAGTAACGAATACGTTCGCAC
>DASWYM010000436.1:0-5002 GCA_036404975.1 Chitinophagaceae bacterium | reverse complement strand
CCTTCGCTCGGTACAGAACAGCCCATAGATCCATCCGTCTTCGTGCTGCACCAGGCGCATATCGTACACGTTGGTATCGGGCACGTCAGTCTCCGGCATAGTCACCGGGTGGTTCCAGAAGCGGAAATTGTCCACGCCGTTATCACTTTCGGCTACAGCAAAGAAGCTCTTGCGGTCCCAGCCCTCTACCCTGGCCACCAGCAGGTATTTATCGCCCAGCTTGATGGCACCGGAGTTAAAGGTGGCGTTGATGCCAAAGCGCTCCATCAGGTAGGGGTTGGTCTCCGGGCTGAGGTCATAGCGCCAGAACAGGGGCGCATGCTGTGCGGTGAGCACCGGGTGCTCATAGCGATCGTATATACCATTGCCAAGGGCAACTTTATTATTCGGACGGTTAACTAACGCATCATGCTCCTGCTGCAGGGCCTGCAATCTCTTTGCAAATTGTGTCTTCATAATCCTTCTTTATCTAAGGGTGTTAAAACTTTTTATCTGTTACTATTCTATAGTTTTCTTTTAATAACGGCAGGCTTAATTCACTACCAGGGCGGATTCCTTTTCCTGTATCTTTTCCTTTTCTCTTCTATGGGTCAGGTCTTCGCTCACCTTTATCATAAAGGAGTCGCTGAGCTTATAGAAAATGATAAAGGCAGCCGACAGCAGGGCCCCGGCGGCAGGAATAAAGGAGAGCATCATGCGGATACCGGTGATCGTCTCTGCATTCTGCACCGTATTGGCTTCAAAGCCCCACAGCGCCAGCATCCAGCCGGTGACCGCACCGCCCAGTGTCCAACCGAGCTTCTGCGACATCGACGACGAGGAGAAGATGAGGCCCGTAGCCCTGCGGCCCGTCTGCCACTCCGAATAGTCGGCGATATCGGCATACATCGACCACAGCAAGGGGAAGATGGAGCCGGCACACACCGAGATGAGGAACTGGAAGGAGAAGATCAAAAAGATGTCCCGCTCGCCAAACGTGTAGAAGATGCAGCTCAGCACCCCGGCGCCCAGCATGGCGTAGAGGAAGGTATTCTTCTTGCCGATACGATCCGACACCGGCTTGGCCAGTACCACGCCCACAATGTTAGCCGCCTGCCCCAGCACCAGGTACAAGGTGCTGTAGTTGATGGCCACATTGAACAGGGGCAGTTGGAAGGCTTCCTGGTTCTGGAAATAGTATTTGAAATAGTAGATCGCCGATCCGTCGCGCAGCGAGTTAAAGATAAGGGTAAACACGCCGGCACCCAGCAGCACAAACCAGGGCTTGTTCTTTGCCAGGTCGGCCAGGTCGGTCTTCAGCGAGGTCTTCTGCTCTTTGGGGGGCTGCACCCGTTCGCGGGTCCACAAGAATGTCAGGTAGAACAGCACCGAGGCAATGACGGCAAACACGATGATGGTAAACTGCCAGCCCTTCTGCAGGTTCGTTTCCCCACCGGCTGTCCGGCCAAAGATGCTCACCAGGGGTTCGGCGGCCGCCAGCACCAGGATCGAGCCCGCAAAGGCAAAGATGAAACGGAAGGTGGAGAGCGTTGTACGGTCCTTGATGTTGGGGGTCATCACGCCCATCAGCGAGGCATAGGGCACGTTGATGGCCGAATAGATCATCATCATCAGCGTGTAGGTCACGTAGGCATAAATGAGCTTGCCCGAAGCACTCAGCTCAGGTGCCGTAAAGGTGAGTACCCCAATGATACCAAAGGGAACAGCCACCCACAGCAGGTAGGGACGGAACTTACCCCATTTGGAATTGGTGCGGTCGGCAATAACGCCGATGATGGGATCGAGCGCCGTATCCCAGATACGCGTGATCAGGAACATGGTACCCACAGCGGCAGCCGCTATCCCAAATACGTCGGTGTAGTAATAGAGCAGGTACACCGAGAACAGTTTCCAGAACATGGAGGAAGCGAAATCGCCAAAGCCATAGGCCACCTTCTCTCTGGTCTTCAATTTAACATCCATGGAGCAAGCTTGTTTATAATTTTGATGGTTTATGATACCGGACCAACACCTGCGGCTTTGGTCTTACTGGTACACGTTTTCCTTGGCCACTTCTTTTTCAAATAAGGTCTTTTCCATCCCGTAGAACTTCTTGAAGTCCTCGGAAGAAGTATCATTCTTCTTCGGCACGTAATAGTGCCAGTTGCCGTTGGACTGCAGGCCATGGTTGCGCCAGGCCAGCACATAGGATATTTTATGATTATTGATGGCTGGCCACAGGGTCTCGGTCCACCATTTGGCATAAGGGATACGCTCATAACCCGTCTCGGCCAGCGCCGGGATCTTGTCCCTTTGGGCAGCCACGTCGGTAAGAATACCGAGCCGGCGGTCCACGCCTTTCATAAAGGAATTATCCTTCGCCGGGTCACCGTGTTGGTACGCGTCGAAGCTCACCACATCCACGATATCGTCCCCGGGATAGCGCTCCAGGAACTCTTCCGGAGTGTTGAAATCTCCGGCCGTGTTGTACACATAGAGAATATTGTGCAGCCCGCGCACATCGCGCAGGTAGTTGACCGTATAGCGCCACAGCAGTTTGTACTCCGTAGGTGTGTTCGTATTGCGGCACCACCAGAACCAGTTACCCGTCAGCTCGTGGTAGGGACGGAACAGTACCGGGATGGCTTCGCCGTTCTTTCCCTTCAGGCTGCCGATAAAGTCGGCTACGTTGTCCAGCCACTTCTGGTACAGCTCGTGGCGTGTCCCGCCGGGCAGCACGGCTGCCACACCACCGTGGGTAGTGTCCCAGGCCGACTCGCCGTTCAGCGGGTTGTCGTTGTGCCAGCTCAGCGTGATCACCCCTCCCCTTTCGTAGCCTTCCTTAATGAAGCCTTTCATCTTATCGAAGGGCACGCTATCGAGGTTGTGCGGGTGGTTGTATTCCAGGTTGCCCAGCTCCCATCCGTACACAGCCGGGTAGTCGCCCACCAGGTCTTTCACGTCGCTGCGGCCGGGCACGTATTTCCAGTCCACGCCATAAGCCAGCGCATCCTGGTGGCCAAACATCACGCCCTTGTTCAGCAGTCGCTTCAGGTTGTTGTATAAGGCTACCGTCTCTTTGGTGGCTAAAGGATCCGTCGGCTTGTCTTTGGCCACGGCCACCTTTCTTTTGCTATATGATTCGATCAGCTGCCAGGTGCTCTTGTCGGAGTCGAACACATTGTTGAGGCCCTGCTCCTCCATCGGAGGATCTCCCAGGAAGGCGTCGCCCGCTTTCCAGAACACCTGTCCCGTGATGGGTCGGCCGGTGCCGCCAAAGGTCCAGAAGTTCAGGCCCGCGATCGCATCGCCCTGCTCGCGGCTCCGGTTCCAGAGGGACAGGATCTCGCCATAGTAGCCATCACGGAAGCGGGTAGTGCCCGAAGGATCGAAGGAGTGGTGGTCGCGCGGCAGGCCGAACTCTTCGATCACCAGCGGCTTCCCAAGCTGGCGGGCTACAGGAATATGCTTGTTGATATAGTTGGCGGTTTTGGTAGCCACTTCAGGGTAGTACTGCTCGATGGAGTCCCCCTTAAACCACCCCCAGTTCTTGGGCCAGATGTGGATGGTCATGTAGTCCACGTTCTTATCGGAATGTACGCGCTGAAACAGTGGCAGGCTCTCCGAGCCGATCTCCCCTTCGTGACCTGTGGTCAGAAGGTGGTTCCGGTCCTTTGATTTGATAAAGGCAGCCGCCTCAGTGGTCCAGCGGGCATAGGCTTCGTTGGCAGCAGGACGCATGGGCCGCGGCTCGTTGGCCAGCTCCCAGGCCATGATGGCCGGGTCTTCGGTGTATTTCCTTTTGGTTACTTTATTCGTTCGGTCCAGGATATAAGCAACATGCTTCAGGTAGTCTTCCTTGCACGGGGCACAGGAATAGAATTTACTCACATAATCACGGTTTTCGTCCCAGGTCAGCTTTCGGCGCAGGATAGAGTCCGGTAGCAGCCCGTTCCAGTTCAGGTACTGCAGGAAGCCGCCGGTCCACTCCCAGTTGTTACTGAAGAACACGACCGCCTTCATGTTGCGCTTGCCCATTTCGGCCAGCAGGATATCCAGCCCGTCGAGGCTACGCTCATTGAACTTCCCCCTCTGGGGCTGCAGCGCCGGGGTCACCCTGGGCACGCCATTGATCTGTCCTTCCCCTTCAGCCCCGGCCATTACCCGCAGGTTGGTCACGCCTTTTTCTTTCAGGAAGTCGAGCTCTTTGCGCAGGCGCTCAATGCCTTTTTTCGGATCCTTCTCCAGTCCCAGCAGGCCGCCATACCAGTAGTTGGCACCCACGTAGTAATACGGCTTCCCGTCCAGTGTGAACTGGTGCCCCTGACTCTTTACAAAGGAGCCCTGGGCGCTAAGCAGGGTGAAAGACCCAACACTAAAAAGAGCGGCAATAAGATATCGGAACATGTCTCTTTAATATTTAATACATCAATCTTTTGTAAGGAAAAACCTCCTGTTCAGAAGCTTCGAGGTCATATTGCAGCTTTTTTTGAACAGGAGGTTTCCTTGTGAGCTATGTTTGAAGACATAGCCCATAATCATCTATACATTGAACTTGCTTCAGCACTTCTGGATTTCTAATTCAAACCAATAGCGTCAACATAAATTGAGTAGCCGCCTTCGTTTTGAAAATTTTTCAAAATAATCTCAGAAATCTTGGTAGCAGTGGTAACGCTGGACAATATAATCTCGTAATCGGTCCACTTACCTTCCGTTACTGTAAGCATGTAAGCTTCTGCACCATTGATCCCTACATTCAAACGCTTGCCGTTGCTGCCAGGACCTCCGTAAACGGATAGTTTAAGAGTAGTACGAGGGGCGATGGCAACGTCAGCGCCACCGAGTTGCAGGGGAGATCCCCAACCACCCACATAATTCACCTTAATAGACTTGGCACCTTCCCGTACAGGCGAGGAATTGTTGAAATCCCTGGTGCCACCCCAGCCGTCACCTACCCAACCATTCCAGTTGGAAGTAACTGCATCATTATAGAATGGGAAAGAGATTGTTGGAGGCGGAGCGT
>DASWYM010000435.1:0-8041 GCA_036404975.1 Chitinophagaceae bacterium | reverse complement strand
GTGTTTTTCACTTTAATACGCATGGGTAAAATAACTACTTTAAAAAAAGTTGTGGAAGGCGCTGCCGACATGTTGACCCAATTGTGGAACCCCTGGTCGATCCTTTAAGTAATGGTAAAAGCATTTCTATTTCACATCCAGCAACCTGGTGATATCGGCGTACTGGTTTTCACTCTTTTTAAAGAGACCTTTTTGAACACCGCACTCCATTAAGCCGGCTCAGCAGGTCCCAAAAAAGCCCCCTCTGCGGGGGAGGGGGCAAGCGTTTTCTACTCAGTCTGTTGTACAAACGCTATTGGTTTTAAGGATTTGGATGATGGTTTTTCAAGGAAGGTAGTTTAACATAGACATGGACCAACGGCTCTTAAAATTCAATCGCTGCTTTACACTAAAAACAGTGCCGTTTTTGAATTATGGGATCATAACTTTTGATGGAAGGGGAATATCTTGTTCCGTATCAATTTTCCTACTCCGGATTACCCTGATGCCGATAATAATGAAGACCGCCGTGTGATCTTACCGCTCCGGGCGACCGGGTGTGGGTGCTGTTGGGAAAGGGCTTCTCGTTACCGGGATGGTAGCGGACAAAGAAGCAAAGGC
This sequence comes from Chitinophagaceae bacterium, assembly GCA_036404975.1. GTDB lineage: Bacteria > Bacteroidota > Bacteroidia > Chitinophagales > Chitinophagaceae > Flavisolibacter. The sequence continues at coordinate 7,441 of DASWYM010000435.1, read as the reverse complement.
AGCGACCTGTCCGTACGTAGAAAATATTAGCAGAAAGGGCGGCAAGACACTTTCAAATTAAGCGGGGAAGCTATATCTTACAGGAACAACGTTCATCCTTCAAACCAAAACCAACACATGAAAAAGGTTCAACTGCTTATCCTGTTCCTTGCCGCTTCGTTTTCCCTGGCCGCACAAGACCATGACGAGCCCTCTTTTACCGGCAGCCATCGCTCCACCACTTTAAGCTACGGCGTATCCTCACTGCTGAACTTAGGCGGTTATTCGAAAGATGGCGGCAACGGCAAAAGCTTTACGGCCGGCCCCCTGAGCCTGTCGTTCAATAAGGCTCTTACCGAAGACCTTTCGTTTCACTGGGGTCCTTCGGTAATGTATTACCGCTACAAGTATTCCTACACCTATGATGGCCGGACCGATGCAGGTACAGTAAGTCACCTATTCGGGGGACTCTCCATGGGGGTGAACTATCATTTTGCCAGCACCGGGAAATTTGATCCCTATGCGGGTGTGAGTGCCGGCGCGGGTTATTATTACGGGATCTATAGTGATAACGCTAGCGTGAATAAGGATTACAGCCTTGACGGCTCGATACCCCTCCTGTATGGTGCCAAGCTGGGTGTGAATATTTACGACAAGTCGAACAGTGCCTGGACTGTTGAGCTTGGTTATGATTACCTGTCGTATCTGAAAGTGGGCTATACGTTCGTGAAGAGCAAGTAAGAAGAGTCATCAGGTCTTTTGGTTATTAAGTCGTTGCCGGAGGAGGGATAAGCTCAGTTATTGGCGGGTCCAAAGATTACAGTTAATTTAGTATCACGAAACTTCATTCCCGGGCTACCTGCAAGCTTTACCGGTGCATCCCGGGCCTGTCTCCCTATCCAAGCGTTCTCTATCCGTTGCAACAATGGAAGCTGACCAACAAAAGGAAAGCTATTTTCTAACCTAAAAACTACTTTGTATGAAGAAGACCACATTACTGCTTAGTGCAACGTTATTGCTATGCTCGTACGCCTTTGGCCAACAGGACAGCAGCGGTATTTATAACACTGTCGATGATTACCTGAATCATAAGCTGACATACCCGGTTAACTACAAGCTTGAAAAGCAAAGGATCAAGGAGCACCTCTTCCTGCAGGCATCGCAGATCAAGGTAAAGCATAACGGCCAGACCCATGTGCTGGATAAGAACAATCTCTATGGTTTTCGCAACAGTAGGGGCCATGATTTCCGCTTTGTCGGCGACAGGGTCTATCGCATCATGAATGCCGGCGAACCGATCATCCTGTACAAATACGGCGAGCCCGGGCGCGACCCTGCAGCGAAAGCATCGACGGAGATGAACAGGTACTACTTTTCTATTAATGAAACCAACTCCCCGGTCAGCCTCACCCGGGAGAACCTGAAGAAGTCCTTCCCCGGCAATACGAAGTTTCACGAGGCGCTGGACAAGAAATTCACCGGGGATTATGATCTCGCCCGCTTTGACAAGGCGAACAATACCTACATGATCATAACGCTGTTGAAGGACAGCATGTCCAATCAATAAAAGCATGTGCTCCAGCCCGGGATGGGCTTGCTTCTCCCGGGTTGGAGTATCTATCAGCAGCCGTAACGGGCTGCCAGGTCTTCCAGGGCTTCCTGTACGCCGCCGCGGACCACTCCTCCATGATAGCAGACCACCGTATCGATGTCCAGTTGTTGCAGCTTCTTTATAGAGTCTAGAGCTGCGGGAAGGTCGAGCGTGTATTGCGGGTTGGCTATTTCGAGCCGTCCGTGCTCATATACCAGCGCGTCGGCTGCCACCAGGGTTTTCTGCTCCGCCCAGTACAGTGATATATGTCCCGGCATATGGCCGGGTGTGGAGATGACCCGCACCCCGGGCAGAAAAGAAATGTCTTTACCCGGGACGAGCACCGCGTCGACCGCTACCGGGCGCACGCTTTTCAACCCCTGTCGGAACTGCAGGGCCCCCGGCTTTTGCTCTTCGGCCAGGCAGGGATAAAGGTCTTCGGCCTGTTGCAGCCGCAGCGACTTAAGGAAGCCCTCTACATAGGGCTTTTCTACAGCTGAAGCATAAACCTTCAGACCAGGATACGCTGCCCTGAGCTCCGCCGCACAGCCCATGTGGTCCATGTCGTGATGGGTAATGACCAGTCCGGTAAGATCCTGTAGGACCAGGCCCTGCCGGTTCGCCGACTCTTCCAGCAGGGGCAGAAAGCCGGCATAGCCGCAGTCGGCCAGGAGTGCTTCGCCTTCATGGCGCAGCACCACGGGATAGAGGACGTCTTCTTTTCCGCCAAAGGAATACTTTACCTCCAGCACGTACAGGTCCATGCGGTTTCTTTTATTACACGCAAAGTACGTTTTTGTAGGGGTGTTCTCCCATACCATGGATCCAGTCCTGTCTCGCCTGTAAAAGAGCGGGGGGCCAGTGGAAGAACTTAAACCATGGAACATAAACAGAAAACCTGGGGGTGCAAGCCTCTGTAATGAACTTTCCTCTTGTATAATTTGTTAAAGTTTATTAGTTTCAATACCTCATCGTCTTTTAGCCAAGAGCTGCTTTAATCTCCTCTATCCTGGATTTACCACCTTAATCAAACTGGATGCTATGACCCTATATGAATACATTCTCCTTCGTCCGGAAGAGCAGGCGAACGCAACGTGGAAATTCGGTGCTTTTATAGCCCTTGCCGACAAGGGCTCCCTGAAAGTATTACTTTACCAGATCGACAGCTTCTACGTGGAAGTGTACTATAACTGCGAGCTGGGCAAAATAGAGGAGTTTCGCAGCTTTGACTCTACCGATCAGTTAGAGCCTTACCTCTCTGCTATCGATCTGTCGGAACTGATAGCGGTGGCGCGTCCCACCCACCAGCGCCCCACCCCTCCTGCCGGGCTTCGCTCACGGATCTGGCATACCCTATACCGGCTGTTTCCCTGATAAGGTTTCACCAGGGCTGTCCAGGTTAAATTGCCGGGCATCATGCACCGGCACAAAAGGGTTGACGTATGCCTGCTCGCGGTATAATTGCAGCTACGTGTGGATTTCATGACATTAAGCAATACTTTTGGAGACTTCCCTGACCAAAAACGAATAGAAACATGATAGCCAATGAAGTGCAGGCTCCTGCCTTTCTCCATGGAGGAGGCCAGATGGGTAGCCTGGCACGACAGAAAGACTGGAGCAAAACGCCCCTGGGCTCCCCTGATGGATGGCCGCAAAGCCTGCGTACGTCGGTAAGCCTGCTGCTGAATTCTCAGTTCCCCATGTTTATCTGGTGGGGTAAAGAGCTGACCACCGTTTATAATGACGCCTATATACCGGTGGCTGGGGAAAAACACCCCGATCTGCTGGGCCAGCCGGGTAAGGAAGCCTGGTCGGAGATCTGGGAGGACCTGGGGCCGCTGGTGGAGAGCGTCTTTGCCGGTCAATCCACCTGGTCCGAAGACCAGGTGCTCTACATGAACCGCCACGGCTACGTGGAAGAAACCTATTTTACCTTTTCATATAGCCCAGTGTTGGACGAATCCGGCCAGGTGGGCGGTCTATTCTGCGCTTGCATCGAAACCACCGACAAGGTCCTGGCTACCCGCCGCATCCAGGAGAGCGAGCGCAACCTCCGCAATACCATCCTGCAGTCGCCGGTAGCCATGAGCATCCTGAAGGGGCCTTCCTACGTGGTGGAGATTGCCAATGAGCGTATGTTTGAACTTTGGGGCAGGGGAGCGGAGGAGCTGTTGCGCCGCCCCATCTTCGACGGCCTCCCCGAAGCCCGCTACCAGGGGCTGGAAGAGCTGCTGCACCAGGTGTGCGCCACAGGGGAACGCTTTACGGCCAGTGAGCGGCCTATCATCTTGCCCAGGGACGGGAAACCGGAAACTGTCTACCTCAACTTTGTTTATGAGCCCTTTCGGGAAGGCGATGGCACCATATCGGGTATAATAGCGGTAGCTACCGATGTCACCGAACAGGTGCTTGCCCGCCGCAAGATCGAAGAGGTGGTGGTGCAGCGCACGCGTGAGCTGGCCCAGGCCAACGAGACACTGGTGAAAAACAACCAGGAACTGAAACACCTCAATACGAACCTGGAAGAGTTCGCTTATGCGGCTTCCCATGATATGAAGGAGCCGGTACGCAAGATTCATTTCTTCTCCGACCGCCTGAAAAGTGAGCTGGGTGACAAGCTCAGTGAGAGCCAACTCCGCCTGTTCGAGCGGCTTGAAGATGCCTCGCGCCGAATGGGAACGCTCATCGACGACCTGCTGGCCTATTCGCAGGCCACGCGCGGCGTAGCCAAGCAGGAAGAGATCGACCTGAACCGGAGGGTGCACAGGGTGCTGGAAGACCTGGACCTGGAGGTGCAGCAGAAAGGCGCCACCATATCGGTAGACCCCCTGCCGGTAATCAAAGGCAACAAGCGGCAAATGCAGCAACTGCTGCAAAACCTGCTGAGCAATGCCCTGAAGTACAGCAAGCCCGGCATAGCGCCCCATATACGCATTGCGTACAAAGAGATAAAAGGTGCCGAAGCAAAAACTAGTCTGCCGGTTGATAGAACCAGGAGATATCACCTGCTGGAGGTGGCCGATAATGGTATTGGCTTTGAGCAGTCCAATGCCGAGCGCATCTTCAACGTCTTTACCCGCCTTCACGGCAATGCCGAGTACAAAGGCACGGGCGTGGGCCTGTCTATCGTACGCAAGGTGGTGGAGAACCACAACGGTTTTGTATGGGCGGAGAGCACTCTTGGTGAAGGCGCTGTCTTTAAAGTGCTGCTGCCTGTCAATTGACCTTTAGGGACTTTGCCTACTTTATCCTCCTGTAAATAGTGCTGCCGCCGTCAGCCAGGCAATTAGATGTGCTGAGCGTCAGTTTGTCGCCGTTCGTCTGTATATAGCTCTCCCATAAAAAGGAGCTGTCATTGGTAGTGAAGTACAGGGAGCTCTCCCGGGGGTGGCAGTCTTGTTTGTATTGCAGGAAATAGCGGCCGCGGTAAAGCACTGTATCGTTGCGCCGGCTCTCCATCATGCCGTTGGTTTCCAGCACCAGGATGCGGCCGTTACCGGGCGGCAGGGTAACGTTGCCGGGGAAGCCAATAAACTGTTCGGCCTCCCAGGTACCGGCAAACGGGCGGAAGGCTTGCAGGTCCCCGGCCTCTTTCGTGCAGGCCCCCAGCAGCAGAAGGCCCAAAGCCATGAGTAGCGTGTTCTTCATGACCAGATGACAAGGTCCGGCCCCGTAGCGTTGCATCTACGAAGAAGCAGCGGGTAAGAAACCAATGCCTCCATGGTTTTTACCCCCGACGCCTAAACAAAACCTTCCACGGCTTGTTAACTTTGTACTCCATCCGCTTGCAAGGGGAATAACGACTAACCTTAACGATATGAAGATATTGCTCACCGGCGCCACCGGTTACATTGCCCGCCGCCTGCTGCCCGTGCTCCTCGAACAGGGACACGAAGTGGTGTGCTGCCTGCGCGACACCGCCCGCTTCGACACGGAAAGCTTTGCTTCTTCAAAACTGAGCGTGGTGGAGGTGGACTTCCTGAAAAAAGAAACCCTTTCCGCCATTCCCCGGGATATCGATGCGGCCTATTACCTTATCCACTCCATGTCGGCCACTACGGGCGACTTTACGAGCCTGGAAGCAGCGGCAGCTCAAAACTTTACTGAGGCAATCGGTCGCACGGCCGCGCAGCAGGTGATCTATCTTAGCGGTATTGTCAACGAGGACCATCTTTCCAAGCACCTGCGCTCGCGCCACAACGTTGAGCAGATCCTGGCTTCGGGAGGGGTGCCGCTGACTACCCTCCGGGCGGGCATCATCGTGGGGTCGGGGAGCGCCTCCTTTGAGATCATCCGCGACTTAGTGGAAAAGCTACCCCTTATGATCGCACCGCGCTGGCTGCACACGGCCTGTCAGCCCATTGCCATCCGCAACGTCATCCAGTTCCTGGCGGGCGTGCTATTGCGTCCCGAAACCTACGGGCAGAGCTATGACATTGGGGGCCCGGATATTCTTACTTATAAGCAGATGCTGCTGCAGTTCGCCGCGGTGCGCGGCCTGAAGCGACGTATCTGGGTGGTGCCGGTGATGACGCCGAAGCTGTCGTCCTATTGGCTTTATTTTGTCACCTCCACTTCGTATACCCTTGCCCGCAACCTGGTGGACAGCATGAAGGTGGAAGTGGTGTGCCGGCCCAACAACCTCGCACAAACGCTGGGTGTGGAGCTGATCCCCTACCGGAAAGCCATTGCCATGGCCTTCGACAAGATTGAACAGAACGAGGTGGTGTCGAGCTGGAAGGACGCGCTGACCTCGCATATCCTCAACGGGGGCATTGCCCGACACATAGAAGTGCCGGTGAACGGGTGCTTCAAGGATGTCCAGAGCCTGCCGGTAACCGACCCGGCGGCCGTCCTGGACCGGGTATGGGCCATCGGCGGGGCCACCGGCTGGTACTACGGAAACTGGATGTGGGGGGTGCGGGGCTGGCTCGACAAGCTGGCAGGCGGTGTGGGCCTACGGAGGGGACGCCGCAGCCCTACACGCATCTATGCCGGCGACTCGCTCGACTTCTGGCGCGTACTGCTGGCCAGCCGCGAACAGCGGCGCCTGCTGCTCTATGCCGAAATGCGCCTGCCTGGCGAAGCCTGGCTGGAGTTCAGCCTCAATAAGGATAACGTGCTGGAACAAACAGCCACCTTCCGGCCGCTGGGCCTGTGGGGACGCCTGTACTGGTACGCCATGCTGCCCTTCCACGCGTTTATCTTTAAAGGGATGATCCATCGCATCGTAAACGGACCGCCACACCCTCGCCCCCGCCGACCGGCAGGGGCGCCTAACCGCCCGGCAGTGGAGAGACCCTGATGATCCCGCCCTGGCAGGGCAGGATCAGAACGAAAAGCGCCGGTATTTAAAGGTTGGCTAGTAATCCCGAAGACCTCAGCAGCCATATGATCACCGCGATCACCACCACCACGTTGAGGATGGTCTTTATCTTGTAATCCATGGGAATAAAGCGGTTAATCAGCCAGAGTGCAATACCTACGATGATCAGGACAAGGACAATGTTGACAAGTGACATATTATTGCTTTTGTGGTTAATGGCTTCTGTAGCAGCAGGCAGCCAATACCGGCCGGCACTGACGCCCCTGCCGAATACTGCTAAAAGCCATTAGCCATAGTTGCAAAACTGATGCTAGCCTTACTCCACCCGGTGCCCGCTACCTGATAGTTTAAGGACCCGACGAACGTCCGCAGATTCAAATACCAGTCTTTTTACGGCTGGTCTTTTTTATATGCTGTAACTCTGAATATGCCTTCTTCGGTATTCTTCCGGCTTTCTCCCGGTGTTGCTCCGAGGTTCTTCCGACCTTCTCCCGACCCTTTAAAGAGTCGGGACAACGTCGGGACAACCTCGGGAGAAGGTCGGG
>DASWYM010000434.1:0-13240 GCA_036404975.1 Chitinophagaceae bacterium | reverse complement strand
AAAGAACATCCGCGAACTGGATGCCTGCAGGGGTCAGCAGGCGGCAGAGGACAATAGTCTGCACGGCCTGTTCCTGCAGCTTAAGACGGTCGAGTAATTACTCATAAAGGGACGAATCACTTAAGCATCCTTGTTATAGAGCTAACAAATCGTTAGGATAAATCGGTGTTAAAGACGCCTGGGTTCTTTGCACTTCTTGCATTCACACAACATATTAGTACTTCCAAACCAATTGCACATGAAACGACTTCTACTCTTAACGATTAGTGCCATTGTCCTTGTAACAATTACCAACGCCCAGATCACCAGGGGCACGGTGCTTGTGGGCGGCAACGCAGGCACTTCGATCAGCCAGTCCGATGCCGAGCCCCGGACCAAATACACCAACTACAACATCAACCCCGCCATTGGCTTTACCATCCGGGACAACCATGTGCTGGGTGTAGATGCGGGCTTTGGCCATATTGGATATGCCTCCCAGGAAACCAGAGACGAGCGGGACACCTATTATGCCGGCATGTTTTACCGCCGGTACTTCAGCCTGGGCAAAGGCTTTTACCTCTTTGGCCAGGGCAATGCCGGTTATACGCTCACCGATGCCGACCGGTACAGCCACCAGAGCTTTGGCGGCAGAAAGACGCGGAGCAATGCCGTGGGCGTCAGTCTTTACCCGGGCGTGGCCTATACGGTCAGCAGGCGGGTCCACCTGGAAATAGCGATGAGTAACCTGGTGAACCTCAGTTACGGCAGCGGCACCGTAAAGGATTATGCTCCCGGCGTCCATACGGAGTGGAAGGAATCGGGGTTCAACTTTTTCACCAATGCCAACCCGCAGTCGAACATGGCCGTAGGGTTCCGCATAGCCCTGGGAAAGTAATGGGAGAATACCCGGTGCTTGCATTGATTTTTTCCCTAATTGGAACCACCCGTTAGCATTCGGGGAGCTTTATGGTTATATTAGTAGTCATTAAACTTTATGCTACCCCTCCCGTCTTATCTAAAACCCTCTTTCTTCCATGCTCACCAACCAGGTTAAGAACCAACACCTTATGTGGCGCGCCGGCTTCGGCCCGGCAGCCGCACAACTGCCCCAACTGGAAAACATCACCCCCAGGGAACTCTGGCGGGCCCTGTGGAAAGCTTCGGCAAAGGACACCGGTTACCTCGACGTGGCCGATGACTACCTCAAAGGCCTCTTTATGGGGGTGAAGGAGGCAGGGCAGCAACAACGCCGCGACCTGGACGCCGAAGAGCGCAGGATGATCAGGGACAAGCAGCGCGACGGGATCAAGAACCTGAACCTCACCTGGCTGGGCGAGATGGTGGACAGCCCCGCCCAGCTGCGGGAGAAGATGGCCTTCTTCTGGCATGGTCACTTTGCCGCCCGCAACATCAATATCTTCTACCAGCAGCAATTGCTGGACATTATCCGGCAGAATGCGCTGGGAAGCTTCCGTACCCTGCTGCACGGCGTGTCGAAGTCGGCCGCCATGCTCAACTTCCTCAACGCCGCCCAGAACCGCAAGGACCACCCCAACGAAAACTTCGCCCGCGAGGTGATGGAGCTCTTTACCATGGGGCGCGGCAACTATACTGAGAAGGATATCAAGGAGGCGGCCCGGGCCTTCACCGGCTGGAGCGCCAACGTGCGGGGCGAGTTCGCCTTCCGCATGTTCCAGCACGACTACGGCACCAAGACCGTGTTGAACCGCACCGGCAAGCTGGAAGGCGAAGAAGTGCTGGACCTGCTGCTGGAGCAAAAGCAAACCGCCCGCTACCTGACGGAAAAGATCTACCGCTTCTTTGTCAATGAGGCTGTAGACAAGGACAAGGTGGAGTGGCTGGCTGGCCGTTTCTACGCCAGCGACTACCACATCGGCAAGCTGATGGAAGACATCTTTACTTCCGACTGGTTCTACGAGGCAAAGAATATAGGCACCCGCATCAAGTCGCCCATTGAACTGGTGGCCGGCATGCAGCGCATGCTGCCCATGGAGATCCAGAACGAGGAGTCGCTTTTACTGATCCAGCGCATCCTGGGACAGCAGTTGTTCTACCCGCCCAACGTGGCCGGCTGGCCCGGTGGTAAGAGCTGGATCGACTCTTCCTCGCTGATGATGCGCCTGCGCCTGCCGCAGCTGATCAACGACGTCGACGAGCTCAATGTCCGTCCCAAGAGCGATGACGATATGACGGGAGGGCGCGAGGAAGGAATGGCCCGCAGGAGCTATGGCCGTACCGGCAGGCCCATCAACGCCACCATCGACTGGGCAGCCTACCTGAAGCACTACGAGCGCACCTCAAGGGAAGCCCTGGTCACCTCGCTGCAGGGCTCGCTGTTGCAGGTGGCGCCCGGTTTCCCCGCCGGCCTGATTGCCAGCCATGCCGACAGCAGCAGCCGCGAGCGTTTTATTAAGACCGCCACCCTGCAGATCATGAGTACCCCTGAATACCAATTATGCTAAGCCCTAAAACCCCAGTATATGCACATTAAACGCAGAGAGTTTCTACAGGTAGGTTCACTGGCCACGGCTTCCCTGTTCGTACCCAAATTCCTGAAAGCCTTTGAAGGCGCCCCGCTTGTCCCCCCGGGCAACAAAGTGGTGGTGATCCTGCAGCTCAGCGGCGGTAACGACGGCCTCAATACCGTTATTCCCGTACGCAACGACATTTACTACCGCTCGCGCCCCGGGCTGGGGATTGCCCGCAACAAAGCCCTCGCCCTGTCGGACGAGGCGGGCCTGCACCCTGCCCTGACTTCCTTTGCCGACGCCTACCACGACGGCTCGCTGGCGGTGCTCAACAACGTGGGCTATCCCAACCCTGACCGCTCGCACTTCCGCAGCATGGACATCTGGCACACTGCCAGCCAGAGCAATGAATACTGGAATACCGGATGGATCGGCCGCTACCTCGACGCGCAGTGCCACGGCTGCGCCAAGCCCACCCAGGCCCTGGAAATAGATGACGTACTGAGCCTCGCCCTTAAAGGCGACGAGTCGAAGGCCCTGGCCTTTAAAGACCCCAAACGCCTGTACGGCACCAGCAACGAGCGCTTCTTCCGGCAGGTGGCCGGGCAGCACAAAGACGGCCACCACGATGAGCAACCGGTCGACTATTTATACAAGACCATGGCCGAGACCCTCTCTTCGGCCGACTACATATTCAAGCAGTCGCGCCTGCACCCCTCGGGGGCCGACTACCCTCGCACCGAGCTGGGGGCCAGCCTGAAGACTATTGCCTCGCTGATCTACTCGGAGATCAACACCAAAGTGTATTATGTGTCGCTGGGCAGCTTCGACACCCACATCAACCAGGAGGCGCAGCAACAGCGGCTTTTCGGGGAGATGAACGAGGCTGTGGGGGCTTTTATTAAAGACCTGAAGAAGAACAACCGCTTCAACGACGTGCTGTTCTTTACCTTCTCGGAGTTTGGCCGCCGGGTGGCGCAGAATGCCAGCGGGGGTACCGACCACGGGACGGCCAACAGCATGTTCCTGCTCTCGGGCGGCCTGAAGGAAAAAGGCCTGCTCAACGCCCTGCCCGACCTCTCGGACCTGGACGAGGGCGACCTGAAATACAACATAGACTTTAAGAACGTCTACGCTACAGTACTCGACAAATGGCTGGGTGCTGACGATGCGAAGATCCTTGGCCAGAAGTACAGCCAACTGAGTTTCATTTAAACTGGACGGTTTATTACAAGCGAAAGCATCCCGCCGGAACGGGATGCTTTTTTATTGTCGTTTAGGGGCGCTTTTAGACGTGCCTCCTGCTGGTAGCAACCCTGTACAGCACTACGCCCATAAAGGCAAAGAAGGCCACGCCAATCCACTTATAGCCACCTTCCCCGAGGGCCGCCGTGATGCCGTGCTCGGTGTTGATGCGTTGCAGACCCGCATTGATGGTATCGTTAGCCGACAGGAAGGCCACAATGACCCCGGCGAGGGCACCACCGGCCACCAGGCCCGTGGCAAAGAGGCTTCCCTTGCCCAGGTCTTCTTCCTCGGGCGATAGCTCTATATTCTGTCTCCGGTGGCGCCATTCCACCAGGCCGCGGATGGCACCGCCGATAAAGATGGGCAGCGTGGTGGAAAGCGGCAGGTAGGTGCCTACCGCAAAGGAAAGCGACTTGATGCCGCACAGTTCCAAAGTGATGGCAATGAACACGCCCACCAGCACGAATTGCCAGTCGAGGTTAAAAGAGAGAATGCCTTTGATGAGCGTAGCCATCAGGGTTCCCTGCGGTGCGGGGTACAGATCCGTGCCAATGGCATGCTGTATGCCCTGGGCCGTCATGGCGGCAGTAGGCATATCCAGTATTTTAATGGTGGCACCAATAGCCAGCGAAGACACAATAGCGCCCACAAAAAGAGCCAGCTGCTGGTACCTTGGCGTGGCGCCCACGATATAGCCGGTCTTCAGGTCCTGCGAGGTGGCGCCGGCATTGGCCGCCGCAATGCAGATCATGCCGCCCACCACCAGGGCCATGGGCTCGTATACCCGCCCGGTCCAGCCCACGGCAATAAAGATCAGGCAGGTGCCCATCAGGGTAGCGATGGTCATCCCCGAGATAGGGTTGTTGGAAGATCCAATGAGACCGACAATGCGCGATGATACGGTGACGAAGAAAGCGCCGAAGATGATCACCAGGATCCCCAACAACAGCTTGCTGCCGATGGAGTCACCCGGCACATTGGGCAGCACCGTCATCAGCAGGATCAGCACCAGGCTGCCAATGCCCACCACTTTTATGGAGAGGTCTTTCTCCGTCCGCTTCACCCCTTCTTCGTCCACCCCTTCCAGCCCGCTCTTCTTCAGCGATCCAATGCTTCCCTTGAAAGAAGAAATAATGGTCGGAATGGTCTTGATCAGGGTAATAAAGCCACCTGCTGCCACTGCCCCGGCACCGATCTGCCGCACATAAGCCCTGTATATGGCATCGGACCAGTCGTCGAAATTGCGGGTTGCGGGGTCCCATCCATAGGAGCCTCCGGGCTTTGCCAGGTCCGTCAGATAACCCAGCTTGTTTAACTGCGCCGCAATCACATCAGCACTTACCAGGGAAGCCAGCAGGGGAATAAAAACAAACCAGGAGAGCACCCCACCGGCCACCAGCACACCGGCTATGCGGGGTCCGATGATATAGCCTACGCCCATGTACTCCGGTGTGATCTCGCCGCTCAGGCGGGCCGAGGGAAAGAACTTCTGAGCCTGCGTGGTAGCAAAGCGCGGCACTTCGGCGATCACGTGAAAGATCTTCTGAAGGAGGGCATAGCCAAAGGCAAAGCCCAGGCCGGCAAAGGCCGTGCGCGCAAACGCTCCTCCCCGCTCTCCTGCCTTGAGTACTGAGGCGCAGGCCGTGCCTTCGGGGTAAGGCAGGTTGCCGTGCTCCTGCACAATGAGTGATTTACGCAGGGGAATCATCATCAGCGTGCCGAGGATACCACCAAAGATGGCGAGTGTCAGGATGGTGAAGTAGTTAAAGAAGTTGGCACTGGCCGGGTCGCTGAGGAACAGAAAACCGGGCAGGGTAAACACCACGCCGGCGGCAATGCTCTCTCCCGCCGAGCCCGTAGTCTGGATGATGTTGTTCTCCAGGATGGTAGTCTTCAGAAACTTCCTTCCCAGTGTAATGGCGATCACCGCAATGGGTATGGACGCTGAAATGGTGAGCCCTGCTTTCAGGGCCAGGTACACGGTGGCGGCGCCAAAGATGATCCCGAAGGCAGCGCCGGTGAGCACCGACTTGATGGTAAACTCCGCCATCTTTGTCTCGGGCAACACAAAGGGCTGGAAAGAACTTTTACGTTCGGCCATAACAGTGGTTTTGTGTGGGCTAAAGTAGCAAATAAAAACAGTGCCCCCTTCCTGCCCCTCCACAACTACTCCACAAAAGAAAAATGGTGAAAGCCAGGTGCACACCTGTCCTTCACCCTTCTCTATAACCTAGATGATTCTATTTTCTCACCACTCATCACTCATCACTCATCACTCATCACTTCACCCCCTTCTCCGCCATGATCTTATTCAGCCAGCGCAGCATCATGAAGCACATGGCGGCCGCCAGCATCAGCAGGGCGAAGTTGAGCCAGAAGTAGTTGGCCTTGTTGCTGTAGTTGTCCCACAGGGTGGCCAGTACGCCCGAGAGCTTATTGCCGATTGAAGTGGCCAGGAACCAGCCGCCCATCATTAACGAGGTGATGCGCACCGGGCTCAGCTTGGACACGAGGGAAAGGCCCATAGGGCTCAGGAACAGTTCGCCAATGGTTACTACCCCGTAAGAGGCGATGAGCCACCAGATGCTGGCCTTCTCGGCTCCGTTGCTGCTCGCATAAACAGCCGCCACCATCACCAGGGCCGACAGGCCGGAGATGAAGAGCCCCCACGCGATCTTGGTGGCGGTGGAAGGTTCCCGGTTGCGCCGGCGAAGCCAGGTGAAGAAGGCTACCACCAGCGGCGTCAGTACGATCACCCAGAAGGGGTTGATCGACTGGCTCAGGTTGGTGGCCCACAGGGTCATCGCATTGCCGTCTACCGGCTTTTGTTCTTCGGTCACGTTCTTATAGTAGTAATGGTAGTTTACTTCTTTTTTGACTTTGCCATCTTCTTTCTGAATACGGAATTGCTCATCATAGATAGGCACGGAGTCTTTGATGTAGGGCAGTTCCTGTGCCAGCTTGATGTCCTGCAGGAACACGGCGGAGGCACCGGTTACCTGGCGGTCGGTATAGCGATCGGCCCAATTGTTCAGTGCCGAGCCGTTTTGCTTGAACACCGCCCAGAACAGGACCACCACGGCAAAGATGGCCAGCAGGGCCGCTACCGGTCTTTTCTCCCCCTGGTCAGCCCGCATGTAGAGTGAGGCAAAGAAGTAAATCACCGGGATACAGGCAAAGATGAAGGCGTCGGTGGACTCCGATCCTACCAGCGGGCCGCCAAACAGGATGCCCGGCAGGTACCAGCCGGCCACTCCCGCAAGGATCGCCGGCAGGATGATGATCATGACAATCTTCGACATGGGCATATCACCTTCCTTCACACCCTTGATCACATCGTACTCTTTATAGTGGCGGGTTCCGATTAAGAATACGGCCACCCCGATAAACATACCCACGCCGGCGGCTATAAAGGCCGCGCCCCATCCATAGGTGATGTACAGCACCGCGCCGAAGAAGTTACAGATAAAGGCGCCGATGTTGATCCCCATGTAAAAGATGTTGTAGCCCACATCTTTTTTCTTTTCATACTGCGGGGTGGAATACACATTACCCAGCAGGGTGGAGATGTTGGGCTTGAAAAAGCCGTTACCCGCCACCACCAGGAACATTGAAAGGTAGAGGACCGACAGGCTGTGAATGGACATAAGGACATACCCCACGCCCATCATGATGCCGCCGATGATGATCGACTTGCGGTAGCCCCAGTAGCGGTCGGCGATCAGGCCGCCGAGAAAGGGGGTCAGGAACACCAGGGCAATAAAAGTTCCGTACAGGTCAGCGCTCTCGGCTTCTGTCATAGAGAAGCCTTCCTTCACGTCCTTCAGGTAGAGGGTGAAGATGCCGATCATTAAATAGTAGCCAAAACGCTCCCACATCTCCGAGAAAAAGAGGTAGGGCAGGGCTTTAGGATGTTGTTTGAACATATACAGGTGTATTCTTACTAAAAAGGTGATGCCTGTGGGACATCACCTTTCCTTTTACATAAATTGTTTATCTCAGGCCGTGCATCATCCGCAGCATGAAGCGCGACAGCAGGAACAGGATGATTGCCGCCACACCGGAGAAGATCACGAACAGCATGAAGAAGTCGTTGAGTGTAGCGATCTCATAGCCAAACAGGTAAGTAGACTGGCCGGCTTCGGGATACAGCTTACTGAGCATACCGGCAAAGTCGTTCGCCATGGCGTTGGCCAGGAACCACACCCCCATCAGCAGGGAGGCCAGGCGTACCGGCGCCAGGCGGGCCACCATCGAAAGACCGATGGGCGACAGGCACAGTTCACCAAACGTATGCAGCACGTACATGCCCAGCAGCCAGAACATGGAGGCTTTGGTGGTACCGGACACCCCCTGCACCCCCATGGCAATGATCAGGTAACCCAACGACAGCAGCGCAAGGCCAATGGCCTGCTTCACTGGTGAAGCTGGCTCTTTACCCTTCTTACCCAGATTGGTCCACAGCATGGCAAACAAGGGGGCAAATACGATGATCGCCAGCGGGTTTACTGACTGGAACCAGCTTGCCGGCATCTCCCAGCCACCCAGCACGCGGTCGGTCTGCTGGTCGGCAAACAGGGTCAGCGAAGCCCCGGCCTGCTCGAAGGCGCTCCAGAAGAAGATCACGAAGAAGGCCGCAATATAGATCACGATGATGCGGTCTCTTTCCACCCTGTTCAGGTTGGGATCGGAAATGATAAAGCCGGAAGCGGCAATAGACGTAGCAAACACCAGCGTACTGATCCAGTTAAAGTCTATTACGAACATAAAGAGCAGCCACAGGGCAGCATAGATCACCGCCCAGGTAAGGATACGGCCGGTAGTAAACTCCGGCTTGCGGGGCTCTTTCAATTCCTTTTTCAGCACCGGCTCGTTTTGCTCGGCAAACATACCCTCCCGGTCGTGGGGCGTCACCGTACCGGTATCCTCGGGGATCACATTGCGGTTTGGCTTTCCACCGATCTGCTCGCCGGAAGCTGTTACGATGTATTTATTCTTCAGCATCTGGAACACGATCAGGCCCAGCACCATACCCACGCCGGCGGCAAAGAATCCCCAGCGGTAGTCGATCTTTTCGGCCAGGCCACCGCACACCAGCGGCGAGAAGAAGGCACCCAGGTTGATACCCATATAGAAGATGGAGAAAGCCGCATCCACCCGCTTGTCGCCTGGGGCATACAGCTGGTTCACCATGGTGGAAATATTGGGCTTAAAAAAACCATTACCGATCACCAGGCCCGTCAATCCCGTAACAAACAGGATTTGCGCCAGCGTCATGTTGGTTTCGATCATCGAAGCACAAAAGAACAGGATGAATTGGCCGATGGCCATCAGGATCCCCCCTACCATAATAGAGCGGCGGTTACCCCAGTAACGGTCGGAGATAAATCCCCCGATCAGCGGAGTTAAGTAAACAAGGGCAGTGAAGTTGCCATACACACCCGATGCAAACTGCGAGTCAAACGCCAGCATCTTGGTCATGAACAGGATGAGGATGGCCCGCATACCGTAGTAGGAGAAGCGTTCCCACATCTCGGTGAAAAAGAGTACGTACAATCCTTTGGGATGCCCCTGGCCAGAGGCCTGGCCTGCAGGTGCGTTAGTCATATTCTATCGTTTAGTGTTTCGAAAATAATGCCTCAAAATAGTGTAAAAAACAATTCAATCTCTGCCGCAGCGCGTTTTTGTAAAAACATAGGGTCATATGCAACATTCTTAATTACTTTGGCCGACCATTACCTGAACGAACATATATGAACATTCTTTTATTAGGCTCCGGGGGAAGAGAGCATGCGCTGGCCTGGAAACTTTCTCAAAGCAAGCATTGCTCCAAATTACTGATTGCGCCCGGCAACCCGGGTACCGCCCAATGTGGAATTAACAGACCCTTTGCAGTCACTGACTTTGAAGGCATTAAACAATGCTGCCGCGAAGAGGCCATCGATATGGTGATCGTGGGTCCTGAGGAGCCGCTGGTAAATGGCATTGTCGACGACCTAAAGGCGGAATTCGGTTCCGCCCTGATGATCATCGGCCCCTCGAAGGAGGCCGCTCAACTGGAAGGCAGCAAGGCTTACGCCAAGGCGTTTATGCAGCGCCACGGCATTCCTACGGCTGCCTATAGCGAGTTCACCGCAGAGAACTTTGGCGAAGGAGTCGAATATCTCCACAACCAGTCGCTGCCCATTGTGCTGAAAGCCGACGGGCTTGCTGCCGGCAAAGGCGTGCTTATCTGCCAAAGCCATATGGAAGCCGTAGCAGGATTCGAAGAGATGATCCAGGACGAGAAGTTCGGAGAAGCCGGCAAGCGTGTGGTGGTGGAAGAATTCCTGCAGGGTATCGAGCTGTCGGTGTTTGTGCTGACTGACGGAATCCACTATGTGTTGCTGCCCGAAGCCAAGGACTACAAGCGCATTGGCGAAGGAGATACCGGCCTCAACACCGGCGGGATGGGCGCGGTAAGCCCAGTGCCGTTTGCCGATGAGGCCTTTATGCAGAAAGTGATCACCCGCATCGTGGAGCCTACCGTGCAGGGACTACAAAAAGACAACCTGGATTACAAAGGCTTTGTTTTTATCGGCCTGATGAAGGTGGGTGACGAGCCCTACGTGATCGAATACAACTGCCGCATGGGCGACCCGGAAACCGAAGTGGTGATGCCCCGCGTCCTAAACGACCTGGCGGAACTGCTGGCCGCCACCGCCAAAGGCGAGCTGCAGCATCAAAAGATTGAACAGGACCCCCGCTACGCCACCACCATTATGGCAGTTAGCGGCGGCTATCCGGCCGACTACCGCAAAGGACTGCCAATCTCCGGGCTCGATGCCTCCCTGCCGGCCAACACTTTTGTCTTCCAGGCCGGCACCAAAGAAAAGGATGGTACCATCGTCACCAGCGGCGGTCGCGTATTGTGCGTTACGTCGCTAAGCGAAAGCCTGCCGCAGGCCCTCGAAGCCTCGCGCAACACAGTGGAGGCCATCCAATATGAAGACAAGTATTACCGCCGCGATATCGGCTACGAATTCATATAGCACGAATGAAACGAATTGCACGAATGGCACGAATTACATCAATTGCATGAAAGGATGCGAATTGTACGATTTACCGGAACCTCTCATAGGCTTAGCCTACGAAAAATTCTTCGTGTAATTCGTTCTAATTCGTGTTCTCAATCTTACACTAAACTCCCTAACCATGCCCGACGTACATTACCACGATTACCTCCAGCTCGACAAGATCCTCAATGCCCAGCACCCCGAAAGCGTAAAGCACCAGGTGTCGGCCCATGATGAAATGCTGTTCATCATCATCCACCAGGCCTACGAGCTGTGGTTCAAGCAGCTCCACCACGAGGCCGATTCGGTAGTGGACATCATGCGCAAGCCCTCGCTCAACGACAACTCCCCCGAGCTGCAAACCGTCGTGCACCGCCTCAACCGCATGGGGGTGATCCTGCGCGTGCTGGTGCACCAGATCGATATCCTGGAAACGATGACGCCCATGGACTTCCTCGACTTCCGCGATATGCTGCGCCCGGCGTCGGGCTTTCAAAGCTGGCAGTTCAAGCTATTGGAGGCCAAGCTGGGACTCAAGTTCGAATACCGCCACGGCAAGGAGTATTACACCGCGCAGTTACGGCAGGAACATATCGACCTGATTAAAAAGGCAGAAAGCGAGCACTCCTTCCTGCAACTGGTGAACGACTGGCTGGAGCGCATGCCCTTCTTCGATAAAGCCGATGCCTGGGAAGGCTACAAAGCCGGTGCTTCCGACGACCGTCATCCCTTCTGGAGCGAGTACAAAACCCGCTACAGCCACTCGCTTGCCGAAGCCGAGAAGAACAATCTCGACGCCTTTGACGAAGTGTTCTTCCACCACAAGGAGACGCACTACACCCTTTCGGCAAAAGCCAACCGGGCGGCCCTCTTCATCATGCTCTACCGCGGCTACCCGCTGCTCCAGCTGCCCTTTCAGCTGCTCAACAACCTGCTGGACATCGACGAGCAGCTGAGCACCTGGCGCCACCGCCATATGAACATGGTGCACCGCATGATCGGCACCCGTATCGGCACCGGAGGCTCCTCGGGCAAAGACTACCTGAAGTCGGCCGCCGACAAGCACTACATCTTTAAAGAGATCGCCCAGCTCACCTCCTTCCTCATCGAGCGCCGCCGATTGCCCCAACTGCCCGCCACCATCGAGCGCCAGCTGGGATTTGCGACACAGGCGTAAGGAGGGAGGTCGTCAATCGTGAAAAACCACCACCGCCGAGGTGCGTGTCCTCACGCACCTCCACCACGGGACCTTCTATAATCTGCAGCCCAGGTCCCTATCAGCTGCAGATCCGCAATGTCAAAGAACTATCGAAGAAGGCCTGCCTGTGCAGGCTTTCTTCGTTCAGACAGGCACTCTTGCCTATCCACTACAAATTTCCACAACATGGTACAGATAAAGAAGTAGGATGGGTCTATGTGGGTCTTCGAGGGTCTATCTTTCCTGAATCTTCCGCTTCTGGGTCTTAAAGGGTCTATGTAAGTCAATAGTAATCGGAATGCAGGCAACTAAACTCCACCCCGCTCCGCATGCAACCGGAGATAGAGCACCCCGTCTGCCTCCCGCAACAAGTAGGTTTGAATAGGCGTCCTGGCTGGTCCTGCTTTTACCACGCCGGTCCGCACATCGAACTGGGAGCCGTGCCAGGGACATTGAACCGTACCGCAGATCAGTGCTCCGTCAGCCAGCGTTCCGCCCTTGTGCGTGCAGTAATCATCAAAGGCTGCGTATCCTTCTTCGGTTCTACCAATAACGATCCGTTTGCCCCCGGCATGCACCAGCATCATGTGGTTGATCTTTAGTTCCTCCACCCTTGCCACTTCCACCTCTCCTTCTGCGTTCCCCAGGTGCTTTTCCTTCCACTTGCCGGCCTCGGCATAGCGGTGATCGATGCCGATCTGATTGCGGTGCACCAGCGTGCCGCCCAGCCATCCCGAAATGCCCAGGAGCAGGACGCCCAGGCATTCAGCACTTAGAATAATAGCATAAGCGTCTTCGTTACCTTGACGATAAAACCACACGGTGGCAAACAGAATGACCACGACGATGTTGAGCAGACCGTGTTTAGAGGCACGCTTTTTAGCCGAGCTGCCGGGCGGCACCACGGCAAAATAATCCACGATACCTGGCACCGCTGCCAGCAGGGCTGTGACTACCCCTGCGACCTCCAGGTTAAAACCCGTCCGCCAGAGTTCCGGATTGTCCTGCCAATATCCTAACAGGTCAAAGACCAAAGTGCTGATAAAAAAGCCAATAGGAAGAGCCACCAGGATGGGATGCAAGGGATGGCCTTTCAGGTGTAGTTTGCTTCGCATGGCTTTGAGGGTTAAAAGGGTTAATATGTTGTAATTAGAAATCTACTGATTTTTCCAATGACTTCCCTTCTTTTCTATCAGACAAAATAGAAATTCGTTGATAAATAATAAATATAATCGTTCAAGAGCGGAGCAGAACTAGTGACCTGCAGG
>DASWYM010000433.1:0-3241 GCA_036404975.1 Chitinophagaceae bacterium | reverse complement strand
GCAAAGGAGCCCGGGTCTAAAAATGACCCAATGACTTATTGACTTAATGACCCAACGACTCCTCCCCGCTCCCCATTTCCCCATTTGGATGCACGAGGCAAGGCCTCCGTTCACCCTTTCCCTGTTCACCCCAAAAGCGGCTCAACTCCCTCCAACTCCCGCCCCTATTGACTTTCCGATTACTGTTATCACTGATCAGCTTGAAGCTTGCAGCTTGCAGCTTGCAGCGTCTTCCTGTGGCATAGGTTTTTTAGCGTCCTGCCTAAAGCATTACCATGGACAGAAACAACAGCACCAACGCAGGCGGCACCGGGGAAGAGAAGGTGAATGGCTTTGCAGTGGCCGACATAGAATACATCAACGGTTCCGAACAGCGCGACGACTTCGCCGCCGAGGACGATGAAGACGACGACGTGGAAGACGACCTTATCCTCGGCGACGAGGACGAACTGGATGAAGACGATATCGACGAGGATGTAGCCGACGTAGAGATCGACGAAGACTTCGATGAGGACGACGTGGACGAGGACGACCTGGTGCTCGGCGCCGACGACCTTGATGACGACGAAGACGACGAGGACACGATATAACAGAGCTGCTAGCTGCCAGCTTTTAGCTGCTAGCCAAGAAGTTAGAAAGATAAAGAGTAAAGGAGGTAGAAAGAGAAGATCTTACCTCCTTTCTCTATTTCTACTGGTTCTATCACTCCTTGAGGTATCCAATCAGCCGCAGGGCGTCCCGGAAGGCGTAGCCGTGCACGTCGTTGTTGAAGAAGGCCCACACGGTATGACCCTCCTCCACCCAGCGGCGGAACCTGCCCGCATAATCGGCCAGCATTTCATCGCTGTAAGGCGAGGCATAGAGATCGCCCGGACCGTGAAAACGCAGGTACATGTTGCGGGAAGTGACAGCTTCCGAGTAGGGAAACATGCCGCCCGACTGCGACACCACCATTCCTATATCGTATTTGGTGAGCAGCACCAGGGCCTCATCCGACAGCCAGGTGCCGTGGCGCACTTCCAGCACGTACTCGTACTGGCCATAGTTCTTTTTCAGCAGCCCGAAGAACTCCTCCGCCACGTCGTAGTTGAACTTCAGCAAGGGTGGCAACTGCACCAGCACCGGTCCCATAAAAGGCTCCAGGGGCTGGAAGATGGTGAAGAAGCGCTCCAGCGGCTCCTCCACCCCCCGCAGCTTTTTCATGTGGGTGATGTAGCGGCTCATCTTGGCGCAAAAGCGGAAGCCCGGCGGCGCCTTAGCCGCCCAGTTGATGACGGTCTGCTCTTTGGGCAGGTGGTAGAACGAGGTGTTGATCTCCACGCAGTCGAACAGGGTGGCGTAGTAGTCGAACCACTCCGTCGTCTTCATCTTCGGCGGGTACAGCAGCTCCTTCCAGTGCTTATAGCTCCACCCCGAGCACCCGATATGTATCTTTCCTTCCTCCATAGCCTCTCCTGATGACTAAAATGACTACTGAGCCCCTCATCACTCACCACTCATTACTCATTAACCTAATCTTATCATAATTAATGCCGCATCAGCCCCTTCGTACAACGATTTGGTACATTTCTTTCGTCCCATATCCTGTTGAGCACAAACCCTCAGCGTCTTATCCTGATCATGAAGTTACTCCCCTTTAAAAACCGTAAAGCGGTACACAAAACCATAGTTACTGTGCAACCACGTCCCCTGCCTTCGCTGGCCACGTGTATTGTTATGGACCTGATTGGTTATGCCAGCTTTGCCGTACCGGTTGTGGGCGAAGTGATTGACCTGGTGTGGGCACCCGTGTCGGCGGGCATCTACATGAAGATGTTTGGCTTTAAGAAAGGATTCTTTGGTGGAATCTTCCAGTTTGCAGAAGAATTGCTGCCTGGCTTCGATATCATTCCTACGTTCACCATCACATGGTTTATCCAATACGCAAAAAGGAATAAAGAAGCTGCCGCGCTGAGACCTTTTACAAGGTAAGCGTTTCCACCAGGGTTAATTGCTTATTCAGCACAACGAATTGCGCTGCGCAGCCCGGCGCAATTTTTCCCCTTTTATCAGCACATCCCAATACCTGGGCAGGATAAAGGCTGCACATGCGCAGGGCCTCGTCCACCTCTATGCCCACTTTCTCCACGAGATTCATAAAGCATTGATAGATATTGAGCGAAGAGCCGCTGAGCGTACCCGCCGACTCGTACTTGTCGCCTGCGAGGTAATGCTGGTAGTGGCCCGTGGTGGTCTCCGTCACTGCATCGGTGATCACGAAGAGCCGCTCGCCCATCTGCCGCTTGGCAATCCGGATGGCATCGAAGTCCACGTGGTGACCGTCGGGGATGATGCTGGCCTTCACGCGGGGATGCAGGAAGGCCGCCCCTACCATGCCCGGCTCGCGGTGCTGCAATGGGCTCATGGCATTGAACAGGTGCGTGATCGTTGGGATGCCGGCATCGAAGGCCTGCATGGCCTGCGCAAAGGTTGCGTTGCTGTGGCCCGCCGAGATCACTACCCCGTAGGACCCGATCAGCTCCACCACTTCGCGGGAGACCACTTCCGGCGCCAGGGTGATCATGGTGACCACGTCCTTGCCGTACTCCAGCAGCTCCCTTGCTTCCTCCAGGGTAGGAGGGTGGATCAATTCTTTGATATGGGCACCGCGCTTGGCCTCGCTGATCCAGGGCCCCTCGAGGTGCAGGCCCCAGACGCCTTCGCCACCGCTGTTCCAATAGTCCCTCACCGCATCGATACAGCGGTAGAACACTTCCAGGGTGTTGGTGGCCACCGTGGGTTGGTAGAGCGTGGCACCGCCCGCCCGGCAATACTCATAGGTAAGCTTCAGTGTTTCGGAATCGGGGTACACGGCCAGCAGTTTCCCGTAGGCCCCGTAGATCTGTATGTCGATAAACGACGGTACGAGCCAGCCGCCCTCCAGGCGCCGATGCTCCAGGCTATTTATAGTATCATGGGGAACAATATCATGTACGACGCCATTCTCGATCACTACTGCCTTTCCGTCGATCCACTCTGTGCCGGTAAAGATCCTGTCCGGTATCAATGCCAGTTTATCCATGGCAACAAAAGTAGGGATTAGGAATTGGGTCCCGATGGTTATCGGGATAGGGATTAGGGAGAGAACACGAATTAGTACGAATGACACGAATTGTGGTATAGATATAGGCAGGCAGCCAGATGCCCTCATTACTCATCACTCATCGCCTCTCCACGTACAGCGTATAGCGTGCAGCATACA
>DASWYM010000432.1:0-5471 GCA_036404975.1 Chitinophagaceae bacterium | reverse complement strand
GTCCACCGACTCGAAGCCATATTTCTTCAGGGTATCAAGAGGCACGTCCTTCCGCTGGAATTCCATCTCCCCTTCCGGGATCATAAAGGGCCGGTGGTTGTCGGCAGTCTGGATAATGGCAAAGAAGGGTTCCTCTTGCCGGCGGAAGCGCTCGTTAGCCTCCAGGAACAGGTCCTTATCGGAGATGCCCCATACGTTTACCGGGTCGGAACGGAAGGCCCCTTCGGTGATCATCTGCAGGCCCTGGATGTTCTGAAGCAGCCCGGCGAAGTTGTTGAACTGGGGGTCGCCGCCCAGGAAATACATCTTGCGGTAGCCATTGAATTCATTGATGATGGTATGCTGGTCCAAGGCCTCGGGGTTGCGGGTCGAGAACTTGGAAAGCTGTACGTCGGGGATGCTGGTGATGGTGGCAAACAGCCCGCGGGCGGTGGAAAAGTGGGGCGAAAAGCACCGGTTAAAGAAAACACCTTCCCTGGTGAGCTTATTGAAATAAGGTGTGGTGTTCAGGGGGTTGCCGCTCATGGAACTTTTATACATGCTGAACGACTCGCAGAACACAAGCACCACGTTGGGTTTGCCGCTGAGCGCCACAGGGGATGGTACACCGGTGCGCCTATAGGAATAATTGCTCACCGGCAGGTTCATCCACTCCTTCACTACCGCGTAGTTGGTGCGGGCCCCCACCTGGCTGGAATCGGGCTTACGGAATTTAAGGGTGGTAAAGAAGTTTTGCATCGGGTTCAGGGCCAGGTAAGCCCGGTAGCTGTCCTGGAGGCTAAAGGCCTTGTTCCACTTCAGGGGCTGCGACGACACGCTGCCATAGATCATGACCCCGAAAAACAGGGTGGCTGCGACCAACCACTTGCGCTGGTAAGCGATGCCCAGGCCGTGGGTCTTCGTAATAATATATATATGGGTGCGGGCAAAAGTCCACTTTAAGGCCAGCACCGCCAGGAAGAGCGCCAGCAGCATCCACACAATAGGGTACGACTCCCACATCATGATGGCTGAAGTCACGGGGTCTTCGGCAAAGTTGAGGGCCGAGGCATTGAGGCGGGTCTTGTTATAGGAAAAGCAGCCAAAGTCGGCGGCAAAGAAAAAGATGACCACAAAGGTGACTACCGCCAGGTACCAGGTCCACAGCCTGGTATTGCGGCTGGAGTGGAACGGCGAATACGAGGGATAAAGGCTGGCCAGCACCATGGGCAGCAGCATCAGCGAGATCCAGCGCAGGTCGAAGCGCAGGCCCAGCAGAAAGGAGGGTATGATATTGACCACTTGCTCGTCCTGGGGCATAAAAGCAATGAGCATGGCCAGGCGAAACGAGGTAAACAGGGCCAGGTAGATGGCCATCAGGTTGATCACCCACAACAGGGTCTTAGGCATTCCGGTCTTAACAAGCATTCTGCTCAGGTAGTTTTAGAGGGACTTGAAGGGCGCAAAGGTCATCATTTTTTGAAGCACCGTCAACACTTTATCGGTGAAGGGGGCTTTTTAGTATGTGGACCGGGATCTTTCTTATTTATGCGGGAAAAGGCGCCCCCGGCGGGCAGCTTTCCACATTCCGCGGCCCATGAGCGCAGTTCACTTATTTTTGCGGGATGCTCGGCTTTGTGCTTTTAGCTTCTGTATGGCAACGACTGGAACAATGGGATCAATGGCTATTTATGCAAATAAACAGCCGCGGAGCCAATCCGCTCTTCGATGCGGTGTTGCCCTATTTCCGCGACGCCGTGTTCTGGGCGCCGCTGTACCTCTTTATCCTGGTCTTTATAATTGCCAATTATGGGCGTAAAGGGTGGCTGTGGAGCCTGGCCTTCGTGTGCACGGTGGCCCTTGCCGACATGACCTCGGCGCGTCTGATCAAGGAATTTGTCCAGCGCCCCCGCCCGTGCTGGGACCCCGAGTTCTATACCAATGTGCGCCTGCTGCTTAAGCAGTGCAACCATAGCTTCAGCTTTACCTCCAACCACGCCGCCAACCACATCGGCATTGCCACCTTTATTAGCGTGACCCTACGGCCCACTTTCGGCAAATGGATCTACCTCATCTATGTATGGGCACTATTTGTGTGTTATGCACAAATATATGTAGGGGTACACTATCCACTGGACATCCTGGGAGGGGCCGGCGTGGGTACCCTGGCCGGTCTGCTGACCGCCTACATTTTTAATCAAAAAGCAGGTAGCTTTACCCTGGATAAATAAGAAGCGCTTAATGGAGATATTGCTATTGTTAGGACTTATTCTGTTGAATGGAATGTTCTCAATGTCCGAGATTGCCCTGGTGTCGGCCCGCAAGGCCCGCCTGGAGGCGCAGGCTAATAAGGGCGACCGTAAGGCCAGGGAGGCATTGGAACTGTCCAATCATCCTGACCGCTTTCTCTCGACCGTACAAATAGGGATCACCCTGATCGGGATCTTAACCGGTATTTACTCGGGCGAAAAGCTAAAGGACGATTTTGTGAACTTCCTGAACCAATGGCCGGCCGTGCAACCCTATAGCAGCGGGTTGGCCACCACCCTTATCGTGATCATTATTACCTACTTTTCCCTTGTCCTGGGCGAACTGGTACCCAAACGGATAGGGATGTCGCGACCGGAAGCCATTGCCAAGACTATGGCCAAGCCGATGAACTTGATCAGCATGATCACCTACCCGTTTATCTGGCTGCTGACCAAGTCATCACAACTGCTTGTAAAACTCTTTAATATTCGCTCCGATGAAAACCAGGTAACAGAAGAAGAGATCAAAGCCATCATCAGCGAGGGCACCGAACACGGAGCCATCGAGGAGGCCGAGCAGGAGATCATCGAGCGGGTGTTTCACCTAGGCGACCGCAACATCACCTCGCTGATGACCCACCGCAGCGATATCATCTGGTTCGATGTGAACGACAACGAGGTGATGATCCGCGAAAAGATCATGGAAGACCCCCACTCCATCTATCCTATCTGCGAGGGGGACCTGGACGAGATCAAAGGGGTGATCTCGCTGAAGGACATCTACATTTCCGACGACAAGGTGCCCTTCCGCGAACTGATGCAGCCGGCGCTATTTGTGCCCGACAACAATACGGCCTACCAGGTGATGGAAAAGTTCAAGGAGTCGAAGATTCATACCTGCTTTATCGTGGATGAATACGGCAGCGTGCGCGGAATGATCACCCTGAACGATATCATGGAAGCCATTGTGGGCGAGATCCCAGAAACCGATGTAGCCGATTACGAGATTGTGCAACGCGAGGACGGCAGCTTCCTGGTGGACGCCCAGATACCCTTTTATGATTTCCTGAGCCGCTTTGAAAAAACGGAATGGGTATCGGAGGGCGACTACTCGTTTGACACCCTGGCGGGTTGCATCCTCCACGAGTTGGAACGCATTCCCCAGACGGGGGATAAGCTCGATTGGAAGGACTTCCATATCGAGATCGTGGACATGGACGGCCACCGCATTGACAAAGTGCTGGTAACCCCCAGCCAGGAGATCCTGGATGATATGGAAGATTAGTATTCCTACGCGGGCAGGTACTAAATAAAAAAATTAAGTGGCTGTGGCATAACCCCTTACTGGTACTTTCAGGAGATAAAATTTTCAGAAAAAAGCCAGAAAATCCTGCAAAGCGTTTGGGTGGAATCAGTGGAACCCCTATTTTTGCACTCCCTTTACGGATTGAGCTATGGTGTAACGGTAGCACTACAGATTTTGGTTCTGTCTGTCTAGGTTCGAATCCTAGTAGCTCAACATAAAAAAGCCCCGCGATGCAGGGCTTTTTTATTGGGTATATCGACCTATTCGTTAGTAGGTTCAATATCATTTTGCCGCTCCAATGTCTCCTTTACTTTTTTAGTTCCCTTGCGGAATACAGGGAAACTCATAGGGCTTCGCTTAGGCCGCTCATCGCCAAAGAGCACACCCCACTGCTTAAACTGCTGGGTACGATCGAAAATGACCTTTAGCACTGCGATGAGCGGTAGGGATAGGAACATACCGGCAATACCGGCCATTGCACCCCCGATGATCACGCCTACGATGGTCGCCAGCGCGTTGATCTTAACTTTGGAACCCACGATCCGGGGCATCAGGATATTATTATCGAGAAACTGGACGGCGGCTATGGTCAGCAGCACCGTCAGGATGGGATACAGTTCCTGCGAGGCGGACAGGGTGAGCAGTACCCCGATAATATTGCCCAGCAGGGCTCCCACATAGGGGATCAGGTTCAAAAAGGCAAAGATGACGCCTATGAGCAGGGCGTGCTTGATACCAAAGAGCATCAGGGCCCCGCCCAGCAGAATGGTAATGTAGGTGATCTGGATCAGCAGGCCCACCAGATAGCTTTTGATAATGACCTCGGTTTCGCGCATCACGTCCTCCACCTGCTTGTGCTGGGGCTCGGGAAACCACAGGAACACAAAGCGCAACAGGAGGTTTTTATAGAACAGCAGAAGGAAAATATAAATGGGCAGCAGGCCTACCAGCACGAAAATGGAG
This sequence comes from Chitinophagaceae bacterium, assembly GCA_036404975.1. Classification (GTDB taxonomy): domain Bacteria; phylum Bacteroidota; class Bacteroidia; order Chitinophagales; family Chitinophagaceae; genus Flavisolibacter. The sequence goes on along the minus strand of DASWYM010000432.1, from coordinate 974 downwards.
GTGAGCGAGGCGGCGGCTCCACCCAGGAGCCCACCGGCATAGTTCAGCAGCTTTTCGCTTTGCTCATTGATCAGTTCCACCTGCCGGGCAGTAGAAAACTGGGTTTTCTGGTTGATCCAGGCACTTAAATTAGTAAGATGCACCTTCACATTGGCTTTGATCTGGGGAAAGTCGGCGAGCAGGCGGCCTACCTGGGCAGAGAAAAACCACCCCACCCCCACTACAATCAACAGTACCAGGAGAATGGATAACACTACCGCTACCACCTCGGGCACCTTTTTCCGCACAAGGAAACGATACACCGGTAGCAATACGATAGCCATAAAGAAGGCCAGCAGCAAGGGCGTAAGTATTCCCCGTCCCGCAACCACAATCACTCCCAGGAAGTACAGCCCGATCAGTTCAATAGACCGGCGAACGGTCAGGGGAAGGGAATTCAGGGAAGGTTGATCTGATTTCATATGCAAATATGCACCGTCTGCAGTTATAATGCCACAGCGTGCCAAAAACAGTAAACTGACGGAAGTCCTGTTCCGGAGTGGGTGATAAACAGGATTTCTTTTGACAATGGTCATTTGTCGCGGTTCGGGAAGGGGCTAGTTTTATAGTGTAATAATTTTTTAACCAGAAGAACATATACAACTATGCAAGCAGTGGGATTTAACTATAATGGGAAGCTGTATACGGGTTCTTTGATCAGTAACGATGCGGAGGCCCCGGAATATTACTGGTGCTTCTTTGACAATAAAGACCTGATCAGTGAAGTGGGTGAATGCGTGAGTTTTGTAAAAAACCGCGAAAGCCTGCAACCGACCAGGACCTATGGTGAGCAATACCACCTGTTGATTGACAGCATTAAGGACGCCATCATGCCTTATATCCGCAGGCACTAGCCTCCCGGTGGACCACCGGGTCTAAGGCCTTTGCCCCGGGCGCCGCAGAACCCTTTTCCTTCTAAAGAAATAACAGCCACC
>DASWYM010000431.1:0-10045 GCA_036404975.1 Chitinophagaceae bacterium | reverse complement strand
CCTTGTTCTCTTCGTGTTCCCGATAGCTATCGGGATCGTATTAATTCGTGTTTTTCTCTCCATCCTTGTCCTCTGTGCGAAACTCCTCCTAATCCCTAATCCCTACTCCCCGCTCCCTCCTCCCCCAAACGGCCCGCTTCTTGTAATATGACAGATATTCCCCATTGTTGTGGGAGGAACCGAAAATGTGAAGCAATGAAAACAACAATCCGTATGATGAAAGTGGTGGCTTTCCTGGCCACACTACTCTTAAGCAATCCTGCCTTTTCCTACTCCTTTGTGGCGAAGGACACCGAGGCGGCCATTGTTCCCCAACTGGAGCAAATGCAGCGCGAGTTGGATCGCTACTACGACATCCAGCAGAAAGGCGGCTGGAAGACCATCAAAGCAACAAAGAAATTTTACCAGAAAGACGTGACCGACCCCGTAATCACCCAGCTCAAGGCACGCCTGCGCGCCAGCGGGGAGTTCCGCTCAGGGGATGACTCACCCAAGTTTACGGATGAGCTGGTTACCGCCGTCAAGAAGGCCCAGCGCCTGTATGGTTTTAAGGAAAACGGCGTGGTGGATGCCGCCCTGATCAGGGAGCTGAATCGCCCGGTGGAGTACCGTATCGGTCAGCTGCAGGTGAACATGGAACGCCTGCGCGCCCTGCCGCCCGCCACCGGGGGCACCCGCCTGGTCGCCAACGTCCCTGAGTTCAAGCTGCACGTCTACGAAGGCGACCGCCACGTGTTCGACATGGACATCGTAGTGGGCACCGAGGCCAACAAGACCGTCACCTTCAACGACGAAATGAACCAGGTGGTATTCAGCCCCTACTGGAACGTGCCGCCCTCGATCGTCAGGAACGAGATCCTGCCCAATATGCGTCGCAGCCGCGACTACCTGTGGCGCAACGGCTACGTGCAGACCGGCACCGAGAACGGCCTGCCGGTGATCCGCCAGATGCCGGGATCGAAGAACGCCCTCGGGGGGGTCAAGTTTCTCTTCCCCAACAGCCACAACATCTATTTCCACGACACGCCGGCCAAATCGCTCTTCCAGGTGCGCCGCCGCGCCTTCAGCCATGGCTGTATCCGCCTGGCCGAGCCCGCTAAGCTGGCACAGTACCTGCTGCGCGATGTGCCCGGCTGGACAGCCGAGAAGATCAGCAAGGCCATGAGTGCCGGCAAAGAGCAGGCTGTCGCCCTGCCCGCGGTGGTGCCCGTATCGATCACCTATTTCACCGCCTGGGTGGATAAGGCCGGACAGCTGCACTTCCGCGAAGACATCTACGGCCACGATAAAGGCGCTATAGCGAAAAGATAAAAAAGAAGCTACAAGCCGCAAGCTACAAGCTGCAAGCCTTAAGCTGCCAGCTCTCAGCTTTTAGCTGCTGGAAGAGAGAAGTGGTACGCTGCACCCTATACGCTGTACGCATCTCCATACCTTCACCCCGGGTCCCTGAGTACAGGGAGACCCGGGGGCACACAGTTCCACACAGAAAGAGAAGGGCTAGCAGCTCGCAGCTAATAGCTGGCAGCTCAAAAAGATATAACTCTTCCCAAAAATCCTGTAACATCCCGGCAACGCTTTTGACCGAATTTTGTGTAAAACACAGAACAATGAAAACCTACCAGTTTAAAACCAATATTATGTGCAGCAGCTGTATCGCCAAGGTAACACCCGTCCTGGAGGAAGCAGCCGACATCAAGGAATGGAAAGTAGATACCGCAAACCCTAAGAAGATCCTGACCGTACAGACCGAAAACCTCGACGAGAACGAAGTGGTGGCCATTGTCAATAAGGCAGGCTATAAGGCCGAATCCTTAAGTTAAACGGGATGAACGCAGTACGTGCAGTGGGTAAGTTCCTGGGGAAGCTCCTCCGCTTTCTCTTCGTACCCCAAAAGGATTGTTGTAAATAAGCGGCCGGCCCCTGGGCGGCCGCTTTTACTTTCCCTCTTCACCCACAGTCCCGCCGCCGCACCCGGTTAGGCGGGAGACGGGAGTCGTCAAAAGGGTGGGAAATTGTAAGCTGTACGCTACATGCTGTACGCTTTACGCTTTATGGAGGGGAATGGAAACTTGCCGGAGAAATCATCTGAACATTGGCCCATCCGCACATTTCCTCCTTCCTATCCCGGTAACCTTAACCTCTCTATACCTGTCGCCCTCCTAATCCCTAATCCCTAATTCCTAATTCCTAATCCCTTTCTCTCCCTGAAGGCCTTGGATGACTTTTTGCAGTACTACCCCAATAGGGAAAGCCCCAGGTTTTCCCCACACCATAAGAACCATAAATAATGGAAGCAACAACAGAAGCTCAACTACCCAGGCCTAAGCTCATCCTGCTCGATGTATACGAAACCCTGCTGGACCTTGGGGAAATACAAAACCGGGTAAACGACATGCTGAAGAGCCGCCGTGGTTACCACGTCTGGTTCGAGCTCTTTCTTCAATACTGCTTTGCCGATAACGCCACGGGGCTGTTCCATCCCTTTGCCGATATTGCCAAGGCCACGCTGGCCATGGCGGCCAACCGGCTGGGGATTCACCTCGATGAGAACAAGCAGGAAGAAGTGGTGTGGCTGCTGCGCCATGCCCCGTTGAAACCCAACGTCCAGGAAGGCCTTTCCCAGCTCAACGACCAGGGCTACATCCTGGCGGCGCTTACCAATGCGCCCCAATCGATCGTTGCCGACCGCATGGAACCCACCGGGCTGGTATCGTATTTCGAGTTTGTGCTCAGCACGGAGCAGATCAGGAAGTACAAGCCGGCGCTGGAGGTCTACCAGTGGGCATTGAAGAAAGCAGGCGTGTCCCCCGGCGAAGTGCTCCTCGTCTCGGCCCACAGCTGGGATATCATGGGCGCCGCCACGGCCGGCTTGCAGACCGCCTACCTGGGGCAGGACAAGCTGTTCTACGCCCTGGCACCCGAGCCGAACTACCGGGCTACCGACCTGATCGACCTTGCCGCCCAGCTCAACATGCTGTACAGCAGCATCCCCAGCACACACTATTAAGGAAGCTACGCGCTGCGAGCTGCCAGCTAGAGAAAGTCTTACCGTAAGCCCGGGATCCCCTTCGCGTACCGTTGCGGAAGACCCGGGTGGACGGCTAAAAGCTGACAGCTCGTAGCTCACAGCTCGTAGCTCGCAGCTTCCCACTTACCCGCCCGCACTCTTGTTCATCTCCCGGTGGCTCGTGTCCGTCTCCTTCGCGGGTTTGTCCACCAGTTTCAGCTCGTAAAAGTCGGTGCGGCGGTCTTTGAGGTTGCGCACACTGCCATAGGTGTGCAGCTCGTCCAGCAGCGACAGGTCCACGTCCGCAATCAGGATCATCTCCGTATTGGGGGTGGCTTCGCTTTTCACCCCGTTGGAGGGGAAGGCAAAATCCGAGGGCGTGAACACCGCCGACTGCGAGTACTGGATATCCATGTTCTCCACTTTGGGCAGGTTGCCCACGCTGCCGGTGATGGCCACGTAGCATTCGTTCTCGATGGCCCGCGCCTGTGCACAGCAGCGCACCCGCATATAAGCGTTCTGCGTGTCGGTGAGGAAGGGCACAAAGAGGATCTGCATACCCTGCTCGGCCAGCAGGCGGGGCAGCTCGGGAAACTCCACGTCGTAGCAGATCAGGATGCCGATGCGGCCCGCATCGGTGGGGTACACCTGCAGCGTCTCGCCCCCCCTGATGCCCCAGGCCCGCGCCTCGTCGGGCGTGATGTGGATCTTCTCGTACTGGTCGATCTTCCCGTTGCGGTGACAAAGAAAGCCCACGTTCTTCAGCCGGTCGTCCTCGATGAAAGGCAGGCTGCCCGTAATAATATTCACGTTGTAGCGGATGGCCAGCTGCATAAAGCGGTCCCGGATCTCGGGGGTGAACTCCGCCAGGCGGCGCATGGCCTCTGCTTCCGACAGGTCGCTGAACAGGGCCATCAGCGGGCCGTTGAACAATTCCGGCAAGAGTGCAATATCGCTCTTATAGCTCGACACCGCATCGATAAAATATTCGATCTGGCTGAACAGCTCGTCCACATCTTTATACAGCCGCATCTCCCATTGGATCAGCCCCAGCCGCACATTGCTCGAGGGCGTGAACGACTTGCGCCGCTCAGCCGAATAGTAGATATTGTCCCACTCCAGCAACACGGCGTACTCCTTGCTTTCCTCATCTTCGGGCATATAACCCTTCAGCACTTTGATGACGTGGAAGTCGTTGGCCAGCTGGAACGACAGCACCGGGTCGTGCAGTTCCTTATTCTTTACTTTCTGGATGTATTCCTTGGGCGAAAGCTCCGGGTGGTCCCGGTAACTGGGTATACGCCCGCCAAAGGCCACCGACTTCAGGTGCAGGTGCTCGCAAAGCTCCTTGCGGGCATCGTAGAGCCGCCGCCCGAGACGCAGCCCCCGGTAGTCGGGATGAATAAAGATCTCGATACCGTAGAGGGTATCCCCCTCCGGGTCGTGGGTATTGAAGGTATAGTTGCCGGTGATCTCTTTATACGTGTGGGGCTTCTCCAGCAGGTCCGAATCCACCAGGATCGACAGGGCCACGCCCACCACCACGCCGTTCACCTTCACCACCATCTGTCCTTCGGGAAAACGGTCAATGAGCTTTTGTATGGCGCCCGGGCTCCAGAAGCCCCCGCTCCACTCGGGGTAGGAAGCCTTCATGGCGGAGAGCAATTGCTGGTAGTCGTCGATAGAGAGCTTTTCCAGCTCCAGGTGTTCAATCATATCATGTAATTTTTCCGTCTTAGTCAATGCATTTTAAAGGCCACGTTTGCCGGACCTACTCGTTCTTTTGCCCCCATGGGCTCGCCTGGCCTAAGAACAGGCGGACCAGGGGCAGATGCTAACCCGCACCCGCTCTTTTATGCTGCTATTGTCAGTAGAGCTCCAGGCTTGTGTATCCGTAAGCTTACAGTCCTTCCGCGTCCCTGGGGCCGCGTCAGAGACCCGGAGGGGAAGGGTAAAGAAAACAGGGACGCCCATCCAGGCGTGAAGATCGGGATAGATGCACTGCGGTCCTCCGGCTCTCCGTGGTTCTCTCCTCTTCCCCATCCCTCGCATAGATGGGTGTCATCGACGAGGAAGTAGATTCGGCTTCCTACATACAGCGTATAGCGTATTGCGCCGCGCTCCCCAAATTGACTAATTATCAAATTGGGGTATTCCTCCAGCGAACAGCTCTTATTTCTTCTTTCCTCCCGCGTTCTTACTGGCCGCGGGCTTTTTAGTCGCGGCCACTTCTTTCGCCGGGGCCGCTTTCTTTGCCGGCGCCTTGCGGGCAGCCTTCACCGGCGCTTTCGGGGCCGCGGCTTTGGGCTGCGCGGTCTTGGCAGCCGTCTTCGCCGCCTTAGCCGTGCGGGGCGCTGCTGCTTTGGTGGCCGTCCTGGCTGGCTTCGGCTCCGCAGGAGCTTTCTTTTGTGCTGCCGGGGCCTTCGGTACCGCCGCCTTAGCAGTTTTAGTCCCAGGCTGCGCCGGGGTTTTCACAACAGGAGCCGGGTTTGCCGGTCCGGCCGGGGTCCTTTTAGCCGTCCGGGGGGTAGCCGCCTTCGCGGGCTTTTTCCCTTCTCCGCCGGCAGCTTTGGGTTTGTCATTTCCGGCTTGAGGCTTAGTGCTTGTGGCTTGTGGCTTCTCCTTTACAGCTTGCTGCTTGCGGCTTGGAGCTTGAACTTTCTCCTCATCCCAGATACTATCCGGGTGCGTCGTGCCTTTACCGCCACTCACCGCCTCGCCCTCGGCCTTCGGGCCACCGCTTACCGCCAGGCGGCGCTTGGGCGGCTCAGCCGGCTGGACCTCCTGTGCCGCTGCCTGTGGCGGCACCACCGGGCGCGGCTCTTCGGCTTTGGGCTGCCGGGCCGGGCGCTGTTCGGCTGCCGGGGGTATCACCGCGGGAGTTGGCACTTCCGCAGCGGGCTGCCCGGCTGGCGGCACCTCTTCAGGCACCGGCGGCTTCACGGCCTTTATGATTTGTTTCTTTACTCTTTCTTCCGGCCTGGGCGGCTCTCCTCCCTGTACCGGGAGGTTCTGTGGCTGCACCCCAACCGTGCCGGCAGCAAAAGGCTTTGTATTGATAACCTCACCCGGCAGGGGTTCCAGTTGCGGCCGGGGTTGTTTATCACCGGGCTCCACTTTTCCTTCCGGCCGCGAGGGCGATGCTTTCTGAACCGGAACCGGTTGCCGCTGTTGCCCTTCTTTAACCACGACCGGCTTGTCACTTGCCCCTTGCGGCATGGAGCCTGGAGCTGGAAGCTTCTCGCTTCTCTCCTCCCCTTCAGGGGCCGGGGGTATTGGCTGTTCTCCGATCACCTCTCCCGGCAGCTGCTCGATGACCTCGCGGCGCTTGCCTCTTCCACGGCCCCTGCCCCGGCGGCGGCGGCGTCCGCGGCGTTCCTGCTGGTCGGCACCCCCTTCCTGGGCATCGCCTTCGGGCACGGCCGGCCCTGCGGCGGCAGGCTTCGGCGCCTCGCGGTCACGGGGTTTCTGTTCTCCCCGGCCTTCCCCGCCACGATCCCTGCCTCTTCCCTCTTGCCCCTTTTGCCTGGAATCTTGTGCCTTAGGTGCTTTTTCAATACTCGCCGCCCGCTGCTCGTAGTTCGCGGCCAGGCTGTCCTCCTTCTCCACTTCACCATCCCGGCGGATCTCGTCCACCTCCTTGCGTACCCAGCTTTCCACCAGGTACTCTTTGCTGTACAGGTCGGTGACCTGCGCATACGTGAGCTTCTTCTGCTTCGACAGCTCACGGGCCAGCACGTGGGTAAAGCGCCACAGCCGCCGGTCGTCCTCGAAGAGAGCGAAGGCTTCGGCCTCGCAGTAGTGCGTGAACGCAATGCGAACGTTGTTGTTCGGAAAACGGTATTCGATGGTATCGAGCACCTCGTCGAGGTCCTCGTACTCCGTAAAGTCAAAAGTGGCGCGCCCGCGGTGCATCGCATCACAGGCCGGCCCGGCAAAGGCGGTGATCACCAGGTTGGTGCTCAGCACCTCCTCTTCCGGCGTCAGCACGCCACTCGAATAGTCTATATCGGCCCGCTTTACCAGCTTCGACACCAGCCCCGGGTGGTCCTTCGACGGCTCCAGGTAAACGGTATCAAACTCCAGTTCCAGGATAATGCAGGCAGCTACGTGCCCGGCTTCATGTATGGCGGCTCTATCGGTAGAATTTAGCTCTTCCCTCGGTTTCATCGGCGGTAAATTACTGCACCCGGCCGTACGAACGGCCCCCGGCAGTGGTTTTCTTTTGGGCAAATATCCTTAAAAAGGCGTGCCGTTGCGACTTTGCACCGATTTTATCCGGAACACACCTCTTTTGTGAGTGGTGAGTGGTGAGTGGTGAGTCGTGTCCGATAGCTATTTGGAGGTCAAGGTGAATGGTGACTGAAACCGTGAAAAGTGAGACGCCAGGCGTGAGCGTAGAGAGTCCATAGCCCATAGTCAATGGTCCATAGACGTGCTGCCGCCGCCTTGGTTCCCACTCTCACCACTCACCACTCACCACTCATCATTCATCATTCATCATTCATTCACCCACACAATGAGGCGGCAGGACTCCTGCCGCCTCATAAGTTTAAGGGCACGGTAATACACCACATTAGTGAAGGGCACGGGGAGGTCTATAGAAAAAGGCGCATTTCTTCGGCTGGCCGTCCAGGTTACGGGTTGGTTCTCCCGCCTGCTCCTTTATGGCCAACTTCCTGCTAAAGGCTACAATTTTGGCACCACAGCCTCCGCCAATCACCGCCGTACCCCTATTCTAATCTTTTTCTAATCGGTTCCTAATCCGGGCGCCCTTCACCGGGAAGAGCGTCATTCCCTGCAAATCATGCTCCCCCGGCGTTCCGGCACCCCGCCCGTTCATTACAGGAAGTTCCAGAAGGTGACGTAAGTGCTGGACAAAGAGATAGTTATTGATAATGAAAACGGCACTGCAGAATGTGGAGCCGTTTTTCCCATACAGTATACACAAGCCGGTGTTCATCTGTAATTCTGCGGCTCCAACAGCCGGACAGATCACCTTTCTGGGGCTTACCTAATCCTTTGAGAGGAGAACGACGGCAGTCTTTAATAAGATCATTAATTCGGGCAAACACTTTCTTATCCTGTTCCTGCCAGTATAGGTAGTCTTCCCAGGCATGTGTTTGAAAGACCAGATCCATTCCTATTTTTCTATTATTTTCTTCTTCACGCCTCCACTGCCTGGTGCACATCGTCCAGGCCGCGTTCACTCTCTCCGTACCCCTAATCCCTTCTCCCGCTTAATCCCCATTCCGATAGCTATCGGAACCTAATTCCTAATTCCTCCTAATTCCTACATTTACTCCATGATCCCCGTCACCTGCGCCCTCATCCTCCACCACGGCCGTGTACTGGCCACCCGGCGCTCGCCCTCCATGCCCCTGCCCGGCAAGTGGGAGTTCCCCGGCGGCAAGCTCCACGAAGGCGAAAGCGAGGAGGATTGCATCCGGCGCGAGATCCGCGAAGAGCTCGCCCTCGACATCCGCATCCTCCGCCGCCTCACCCCCTCCCCCTGGCACTACGACACCTTCGCCATTACCCTCATTCCCTTTGTGGCCGACTACACGGGTGGCGTGCTCCACCTCGCCGAGCACAGCGAAGCCCGCTGGCTCACCGCCGCCGAGCTGCCCGGCCTCGACTGGGCCCCCGCCGACGTGCCCATCGTGGAGGAACTGCTGAAGTCCGGATACCTGTGAAAGGAAGCTGCAAGCCACAAGCTGCAAGCTGCAAGCCTGGTTCCGCTTCACCTCATGTATGTTGCCCGCCCAGGGTCTCCTCCGTTGCCACAACGGGAGACCCGGGACTAACTGTCTTCCGTTTCACCTTTCACATCCCACGTCCTGTTCCGCCTCCATAGCCCGGGGTATCAAGTCGTGCCCAATCGGCGGCTTTCAGGCCCGGGGGGCCACAGGTCGGTAGCTATAGGCATGATCAGAGAACCCTTGCCCCGCAGGGGCAATACTCCACACGGTCCCGCCCCGGCTCCCCAAAAAATGTATCGCTCCCCGAAGGACTCTTTGAAATCGGGGGGAGCCTCCATGTATTCATCCCGGAAGATCGTTTACGGTAATGCTCTTCCACGTGTTCAACCTAGTTGCCTTTGATTCAGCGGTGGGGTTGCCGTGTAAAGTATTGCCCTGCGGGGCAAGGTTCCCCTATTCTTACTGCCTGCTACCACCTGTGGCCCCTCCTGGGCCGTTGAATCCCTACAATCAGCAGTGTTTCCAGGACCGGAAAGTTTCTGCCCTGGATGATCCGCCATGCACCCTTTCACGTCTCTTCATCTATCGGCGGGGACGCTATTACTGTTCGGAAGAAGTGTTCCGGGGAGCTTTTACTGCTGTATGCGGGAGGGATGGGGCTTCGGAGGCGTCCCCGCCGACGGGCTGACGACTCCCAGCAGCTTCCCGAAGCGAACGCTCCGCGGGTGCAGCAGGCTGCTGCCCGGGGAGAGGCGGCGGGGACGCCGCCCTGGGCCCTAAGGGATGCAGTTTTCAATAAATCTTCCGAATACCTGTAGCGGGAACGCCTCCGCAGCCCTGGCGTATAGCGTACTGCTTCCTGATCCCAGCGCTCTTCCATCCGCTAACAGTAAACAGAACAGGTAAGACAAAAATCCCCCGTTAGGGGGTACCTGTTTGTAGTAAACGGAATAAGAAGAGAAAAGTCCCCCGTCAGGGGGTACCTGTAAAGCATCAGGGTCTTGCCTGCAGGAGCAGGAATATTAAGAAAGCTTTATAGGTGAGGCAGGTGCCCTAAAATGTACAGGTAGCACCTACGGCGCACCATTCCCTTTTGGATGTTGACTTCTACAAACAGGTAGCCCCTCCGGGGCAAAGAACCCCCTGTCACAAAGAGCCTGGCAGGTACCCATTAGCGAAAGGTATTGCCCCGGACCCGGTGATTGCCCCGCTTCCCAAATTGTCTCATTAACAATTCTTCTCTCTTCTCGCAGCTCATAGCTCGCAGCTTTCCTTTCGTACAGCGTATAGCGTACAGCTTCTCTCTTCTCGCAGCTCATAGCTCGTAGCTATGTTC